>RGAX01000145.1 GCA_009919985.1 Opitutaceae bacterium | reverse complement strand
CCAAGACCTCGCCTCGCCCGAAGCCGCCGCGCTCTCCGTCGCCGCCCGCGACCGCCTAACGCTCACGCCCGCACGCCTCACGCAACTCGCCGCCTCCGTCCGCGCAGTCATCGAGCTACCCGATCCCGTCGGCGATCTTTTGGAAGATACCAAGCGCCCCAACGGCCTGCGCATTCGCAAAGTCCGCGTGCCCATCGGCGTCATCGGCATTATCTACGAGGCGCGCCCCAACGTCACCATCGACTGCGCCGTCCTCTGCCTGAAATCCGGCAACGCCGCCATCCTCCGCGGCGGCAAAGAGTGTTTCCACACCAACACCGCCCTCGCCTCGCTCATCACCGCCGCGCTCACTGCCGCTCGTCTCCCCGCCGACGCCGTTCAACTCATTCCCACAACCGACCGCGCCGCGCTCAGCGTACTGCTCAAGCTCGACACGCTGGTGCATTGCCTAATTCCCCGCGGCGGCGAGAGCCTCATCCGCTTTGTCGCGGAAAACTCCACGATTCCTGTCATTAAACATTTCCAAGGCGTGTGCTTTATCTACGTCGATGCCGCCGCCGACCTCGCCATGGCCGAGGCGATCACCGTCAACGCCAAAGCCTCTCGTCCCAGCGCCTGCAACGCGGTCGAACAACTTCTCGTGCACGCCCGCGTCGCGGAAACCTTTCTCCCCAGTGTCGCCCGCGCACTTCTCGCGCAAAAGGTCCAACTCCGCTGCGACGCTACCAGCACCAAGATTCTCGCTCGAGCGCAGATCGCCACTACGCCCGCGACGTCCACCGATTACACGGCTGAGTTTCTTGATTACATCATCGCTATTCGTGTCGTCGATTCCCTGGAAACCGCGATCGCAACGATCAACCGCGACAGCTCGCAACACAGCGACGCGATCATCACGGCCGACGAAACCACGGCGCGCCATTTCCTCGCCGCCGTGGACAGCGCGACAGTTTATTGGAACGCGAGCACGCGCTTCACCGATGGTTTTGAATTTGGCTACGGCGCCGAGATCGGCATCAGCACCGACCGCCTCCACGCCCGCGGCCCGATGGGCCTGCGCGAACTGTGCACTTACAAATTTCTCGTCGAAGGCACGGGGCAAATTCGCGGTTAAAAATCCGCAACGATAGCGATTTCGCCTTCGCTTTAATGGGAACCATGACGACGCGATCCCCTCAGTTTCTGACCCTCTTGGTTTCCGCCGTCGCCGTGTCCGGATATGCCCTCTGGGGCTACGGGAGTGGTATACAGCGCGCAGCCGTGCACCCCGATATGATTAGGGTTTTTAACGCTCAGCGTACGCTCATCACGCTCCATGCCACCTGCTCGGGAATCGCGCTCGTCAGCGGCCCGTTTCAATTCTTGCCGGGTCTTCGCGCCTGGCGGCCTAGCCTACATCGCTGGCTCGGTTATCTTTACTTAACAGTCGGCGTGGGTATCGGCGGAGTTAGCGGATTGCTCCTCGCCTTCACCGCCTACGGCGGTTTAGTCTCCGCCGCAGGTTTTTCACTTCTCGCGGCCCTCTGGCTGTTCACGGGAGTGCACGCCCTATTGGCGGCAAAGCAGAAAGATTTTGAGCTTCACCGCATCTGGATGACCCGCAATTACGCACTGACATTTGCCGGGGTCACCATCCGCATCTATCTAGGATTATTTTTCGCCAGCGGGCTTAAATTCGAAGAATTTTATCCGTCACTCGCCTGGCTCTGCTGGGTGCCCAATTTAATTTTGGTGGAGTGGTGGTTACTCCCAGGTCGAAACCGTCAAAACCCGTAGCTGATCTAATCGAATGAGCGGGGTTTGCCTTTCTTTGTCTACTCGAGATCTAAAGTGCTCTCAACAACCTTATCCTCTGAGACTACGACACGGCAACGCTTACACTCTGATTGCAGTAGGGAAATACCCACCCCGAGAATGCCGTACGGGCACTTGATCTCCCGCCGCTTTCGTAACATATTGTTTTTGTTAAGAATTGTCGGAACCGTCGCCTTTTTTCCTTTTCCATCCACGCCATGAAACGTCGACCTGCACTCACCCGCCACCTCCTCGTCGTCCTCAGCTTGGCCACCCTGCCCGCCTTCGCCGCAGCGCAGACTAATTTTACCCCCGCAGAAACCGCTACGCCGCTGCCGCTCACTACCTCGTCCATCACGCCCACTCAGCCCATCCGTAAACGTGATCGCGCTATCTCTTCGGACGTCGCCGCCTCCCTTTCGGCCGCGATGCCCAAATACAATCCACCGAAACCTGCGCCGCCGCCCAAGCCCGTCGAGGAGCGGCCCGATCTGCGCGAGATTGATAAACCGAAAAACGCCATTATCCGCCTACCCGACTACGTCGTGCGCGAGGCCAAGCCCCCCGTCTTCCGCGAGCGTGACATCAACACGCAGGCGGGAATGGCCGCCATCGCCATGAAGAAGTACGGTACCGAAGCCAGCCGCGCGCTCAACCGTTTCACGATCCCACTATTCGGCCAGAATCAAGAACAACGCGCCCTCGCGCAATACGCCGAAGACGAACGACTCAAAACCATCGGTGAACTCAACGACGCCGCCGGTATGGTCAGCGCCCGCGACAAAGCCGAAGGCGCGTACATTAAACGTGACGTCCAAGCTACGACGATGCGCACCGACGACTACGGCTGGCAGAAAAAACGTTAAACGCGGTCTTCGCTTTTCCTTCGTCCCGACGCGCAGCTCACGCGCTCACCAGCGCCCGCGCGATCTGATCCCACTCCGCCGCCAGCGTGACGTCGCCCGCCGGCATCCGACGCCCCGCAAGAGAGTACCAATAGCCCGCGTTGGCCGCGTCGCCTTCTTTGCGGTGGAGGTACGCATGCACCCACGAGCCAGCTTTACTTTTATCGGCCTGAGCCGCGTCGTGCGCCGCGTCCCAATCCCCGCGCGTATCGTGCCACAACGCCACGACAGCACCGCTTAAACCCGCTGGAGGTACTGTGGCAGCGCCGGCGACCGACTGATTAAATTCTGCAAAAGTCATGCGTGCCACCTTGCACCCCGCCCGTCGCCTTTTCAACCTTCACTCTTAACACCACGCCGCCGCCAAAATGCCGACCCCCGAACACACCGTCATCAGCGCCTTGCTCGCGCATCCGACGGGTTGGGTCTCCGGCGGCGATCTCGCAAAAAAAATCGGCGTCAGTCGCGTCGCCGTATGGCAATATTTTGAGAAACTTCGCGCCGCCGGCTTCGACCTCGAATCCCAGCGCTCACAAGGCTACCGCCTCATCGCGCCGCCGCCCCAGCCGCACGCCGCGCTCATCGAGACTCATCTAAAAATCCGCCCGCGTGGTTTCTCTCTCACCGTTCTCGACCAAACCGACAGCACCAACGACGAAGCCGCGCGCCAACTCGCCGCCGGCCGGCCCGCGCCGTTTGCCATCATCGCGGCTCGCCAGACCAAAGCCCGCGGCCGCCTTGGTCGCCCGTGGCACAGCCCTGCCAACGGTAACCTCTATATTTCTTTCGCCTTTCGCCCTCAGATCGAACCGGCCCGCATGACGCCGTTCACACTTTGGATGGGCCTCAACCTCTGTGAACTCATCGCCAACGCCACGCCTTTAAAGCCGGGCCTGAAATGGCCCAACGATCTGCTCTTCGACGGCCGCAAAGCCGGTGGTCTCCTCACCGAAGCCAGGATCGACGCCGACCAGATCCGTGATCTCGTCTTCGGTCTCGGCCTCAACCTCAACAGCCCCGCCTCCACTTGGCCCGGTGACCTCGGCCAGCGCGCCGTGTCCCTCGCCGAACTCATCGGCGCGCCCGTCGATTTCAATCGCTTCACCGCCGCCGTCATCGGCCGGGTCCTGCTCGCTTACCAACGTTTTCTCGACGGCGACCACGTCAAAACCTTCGCCGATCTCTGGCACCGCTTCGACCTACTCCGCGGCCAGCACGTCACCGTTCTCGAAGGTACCGCCCGCAACCCTGGCACCGTGATCGGCGTCGATGACGACGGCGCGCTGCTGCTCAAAAATTCTCGCGGGCGCACGCAACGTTTTCGCGCTGGCGAAGTCACGTTAGAGAAACCTAAGTCCATCTAAACCGCTCGCCCTCGCGCCCGCAAACCGCTCAGCTTTCAATCTTTCCGCCTCTAGGCTCATCTCTCGCCGTCATGTCCGCGCCGCCCACACCCGCCATCGAAGTCGACCACCTCGTAAAAACTTACGCGGGTATGACTGCGGTCGCCGATCTGAGCTTCAGCGTTGCTCGAGGCGAGATCATCGGCTTTCTCGGACCCAATGGTGCCGGCAAGTCCACCACTATGCGTATCCTGACCGGCTACTTGCCGGCCAACTCGGGCACGGTCCGCATCTGCGGCCATTCCGTCGCCACCGAGCCCGACGCCGTCAAACGCCTTATCGGCTATATGCCGGAAAACAACCCGCTGCCCGAAGATATGCGCGTCAGCGAATATCTTTATTTTCGCGGCCGTCTGAAAGAAATCCCCCGTCGCAAACTCAGCCCGCGCATCGACGAGGTTCTTGAGCTGTGCGATTTGAAACGCGTCCGCCACAAAATTATCGGCCAACTTTCCAAAGGCTACCGCCAACGCGTCGGCATCGCCGAAGCGATTCTCGCCGAACCGCCAGTCATCATCATGGACGAGCCCACGATCGGCCTCGATCCGCATCAAATTCTGATCGTGCGTGACCTCATCGCCGGCCTGCGCGGTCGCATGACGGTGATCATCTCCTCGCACATTTTGCCCGAAATCGAAATGACGTGTGACCGCGTGCTCATCATCAACCGCGGCCGCGTCGTCGCCCAAGGCTCCCCCGCTGATCTGCGCCGCGAAGTTCTCGGTCGCAGCTCAGCCGCGCCCAGCCCACGCTCGAAGACGTTTTCCTCGCGGCCACGCGGCGCAGTTGGGACGCCAAGCTTGCCCCCGCGCCCGTGCCTGCAACCGCACCCGTCGATGCCGTCACCTAAGTCGATCGCCCATGAAACATTTTCTCACGCTACTTAGCCATGAATTGAGGATGTTGCTCGTTAGCCCGAGCACCTACATCGCCGGTACGGCGTTTCTGTTTTTCATGGGCTTCATCTTCACGGGTATTTTAGAAAACTACACCAAAGCCCCACAGGACGTCTCGCCGGCGCACGTTTTTTTCCAGCTTTTTTGGCTCCCAGTTTTTTTCATGGTGCCGTTACTCACGATGAAGTGTCTCGCCGAGGAACGTCGCCTCGGCACGATCGAAACGCTGCTCACAACGCCCGTAACCACGACCGAAGTGGTCCTAGGTAAATACACCGCCGCCTATGCGCTGTATCTCTCACTTTGGGCAGCGACGGGCGGATTTTTCTACATTCTAAAACGTTTCTCCAGCGACCCGCGACTAATCGACAGCGGTCCGTTGATCGGTGGCTACGTTTTTATCGCCCTGTCTGGCCTGCTCTTTGTCGCCATTGGGGTCTTCGCGAGCTCGCTCTCGCGCAACCAAGCTGTCGCCGGTATTCTCTGCTTTGTCATGCTCGCCGGGCTTATCGTCGGCGTGCGCTGGCTCGGTGAAGCGAGTTTCCTCAACCGCGATATGCTCGCGCCCGCGAAAGCTGCCGTCGATTACGCTCAGATTTTCACCCACTACGAAGACTTCACCCGCGGCGTGATCGATGCGCGTCACGTGCTGTTTTACTTAAGCGGCACTGCCCTCGCGCTGATTTTCAGTATCCTCAGCGTCGAGGCAAAACAGATTCACGCCTGAGCCGATGCCCTCCCCGCTCCAAAGTTTCCGCGCTGTCCGCTGGCTCCGCACGCTCAACCTCGTGCTCCAGGCCTTTCTTGTGCTCACGCTCTTCGGCGGCCTAAATTACCTCGCGCGCAACCACCCCGAATGGCGCAAAGATCTCACCAACGACCGCCGTTTCTCCCTCTCGCCCGAGACGCTCTCCTATCTAAAAAATCTCCCGCGCCCCGTCCGCATTGTCGTCACCCTCAACGCCGACACACCCAACCCCGAGCTCCGCGGCCTGCTTCAAGAATACCGTCTCGCCACCGAGGCCAACCCCAACGGCGCCATCAAGATTGACTACCTCGACATCTACCAAAACCGCCGTGAAGCCGAGCCCCTTGGCCTCGACCAACCCGACGTGATTCTTCTGCTCGCCGGCGACCAACGCACCGCCCTCGCCGTAGACGACCTCTATCGCATCACCCGTGACAAAGAAGGCAAACCCGTCCGCACCGCCTTCCTCGGCGAGAAAGAACTCACGGCCCGCCTACTCGATGTCTCAAGCCCGGAGCGCAAAAAAATCTACTTTCTCGCCGGCCACGGTGAACTCCGTCCTGAAGACACCGACGCCAACCGCGGCCTCTCCCTGGTCCGTGAACAACTGCGCATCCGCAACTTTGACGTCGAATCGCTCGACCTCACTGTCGCCCGCCAAGTCCCCGAAAAAACCGCCCTGCTCATCGCCGTCGCCCCCCAAGCCCCTTTCAGCGCCAAGGAACAAGAACTCCTCCGCCACTACCTCTCTAATTCCGCCGGCCGCCTCCTGCTTTTTCTCGCCCCCGGCACCAAGCACGGTCTCGAAGAACTCCTCCTTGACTGGGGCACGTTGGTGGACGACGACGTCATCTACGACACCGGCGCCGAAAATATCACCGAAGACGGCGAACTGATCATCGGCGCCTTCCAACCTCACCCGATCACCCAGACGCTGCTTAATTTCGGCGTCGCTCTCCGCCTCGGCGCCACCCGCAGCGTCCGCCCCGATCCCGGCCGCTCCCTGGGAGGCGGCCTCACTACCCTCACCCTGGCGGCCAGTTCTAAAACCGCTTGGGGTGAACGCAGCTACCGCGACCGCGTTATTCCCCGCTACGACCCTGGCGTCGACATCCGCCCGCTCCCCGGCATGGAACCCAAAGACCGTCTCGGCGTCGTCACTGCCGCCGAACGCGTCGCCGTGCGTGAGGGCCTTAACTTCAGTGTCCGCGGCGGCCGCCTCGTTGTCTTCGGCAGCGGCGATCTCATCGCCAACGCCCGCATCGCCAACGTCGGTAATCAAAGCGTTTTTCTCAATGCGGTGAACTGGACCGTCGACCGCGACACCCAGCTCAACGTCCCCGCCCGCCCCATCGAGCGCTTCCAACTCTCCCTTAGCGCAGGCGAGCTTGCCAAACTCCGCTACGCTCTCCTTTTCGCCCTGCCCGGTCTCGCCGCCCTCCTCGGCCTCGCCG
>RGAX01000144.1 GCA_009919985.1 Opitutaceae bacterium | reverse complement strand
CGCAGGCATTCGCGCCGTACCGCTAGCCCATTTGATCGGGGTCTTGGTCGCCACCGTCATGCACCGCAATCTCCGGGGTTTTCGGCCCCGGTTTTTGCCGCGGCGCATGGGTTGAGATTTCTCGTCGCCTCTGGCCGGCGGACGGTTTTTCTCAAGGCATGGGATTTTTCGACCGCCTCGCTGGCAAAAAAACTTCAGCTCAATCCGCTTCGACTCCGGCCGCCCCGCCTGCTGCGCCGGCCACACCCGTAGCCAGTGTCACTGCGGGCAATCTGCTCCCGCGCCTCGCTGCTGCGCGCGAACGGCTCGATGCTCGTGATCTTGCCGGTGCCCTTTCGATCTACGAAGAGATCCTCGCTGCTGCTGGCGATCGCGCCGATATTCTCGTCACCATTTCCGGCGACCTCGGATCCACCGGCCACGTCGCCACTATCGTCGAACTCATCGCCCCGCGTTACGATGCCGAGAAACACGGCCCCGCTACGGGCCTTAATCTTCTCCAAGCCTATCTCGCCCTTCGCCAAGCCGATGCCGCGCAGCACGTCCTCGACATTCTCTTCGAGCTTAACCGACCCGAACTCGAAGACCGGCTTCATGGCTTCTCTAATGCTATCGCCGAGCTCATCGTCTCCGGTGCTCCGCCACTTCCGCTGCACGGCTCCACCGCTGATTCCTCGCCGCTCGCCGCGGCCGAACCCATCGTCGCCAAGGTCGACCTCGTCAGTATCAGTAAACCCATCTGGTTCTACGGCTTCGTCGCATCGCTTTCGCTCAACTCGCGCTGCCCGGCGCCTATACCGACCTCCTTGCCGCCCAAGCCCAGCCCGAAGACGAGCTCGGCCGGCTCTCCCGCGCGATCCCGCTTTGGTTCGCGGAAACCTTTTATTTTTCTCCACATTACGCGCCGATCGCCGCGATCGGCCTTTTCCAACCCGCCGGCACCACCGTCAAACAACCCGTCATTTTTGGCGCCGAGTGGACCACCGACAACCTCCGCCAACTCTGCGATTCGCCCAACGGTGACGGCCTCGACTACATCTTCACCGGCGCCCTTCGCCAGCACGCTGGCGATTACGAACTACTCCTGCGCGTCTGGGAGGTAAAAAAATTCCGCGAACGTAAACAATTTCTCGTCCGTTGGACTCCCGCCACCGCCGATGCCGAACTCGGTAAACTCCACGAGCAACTTCGCCTTTTTATGGAATGGGCGCCCGAGAAAAACGGCCTGCCCTACGCCGCTCCCGCCTCCCCCCGGGCTTGGCTCGAAACCCTCGGCGCCTCCCTAGGTCTGTTCCTCGCCGAAAAAACCCTGCTGCCAAAAGAAATTCTTCCTCCTTTGGCTCCCGCGTTCCAAACCCTTGCACCTCAGACTGCCACCCACGCTAGCGCTTCGCTTGCCTGGCTGACTTCGTTGCATCGCGCCCGCGCCCTCAGTCTCGCTTCGGCCTCGGCCCAGACGTCGCTATCCCCGCATCCCCTCGTCGCCGAAGCACAGGCGATTTTAAGCTAAACGGGCCGCTCGGCCGGCAAATTACCCACCTAAAACCCGCCCAAATTTAAGATTTTGCGATAAATTGGCCGAATGCCCACTTGGTTTTTTTTGCTTCACCTGATTTCACGGTCTTGCGTGTTTCCTCTAAATCACGATGATCCAGCCTTTCCTGTCCGCCCATGACTGCTCCTGAACTCATTTCTCACCTCCGTTCGCTTCGCAGCGAGAGCGGCATTGCGGCGCAAAAACGCTCCGGCATCGAGCCGCGCACCGAGACCCTCGGTCTCACCATGCCGGTGCTCCGCGACCTCGCCCGCAAGCAAGGCACCAATCATCCGCTCGCGCTCGATCTGTGGATTTCTGACATCCACGACGCCCGCATCCTAGCCACGTTGATCGCCGATCCCGCGCGTCTCACGCGCGATCAATCCGAGCGCTGGGTGCGCGAGTGCGACAGCTGGGCCCTCACCGATGCCTTGGCCTTTTTAGTCGATCGCACTCCCTTCGCCGCCACCAAGGCCCAACTCTGGACCACCCGCCAAGGCGAGTTCATGAAACGCGCGGGCTTCGCCACCATGGCCGGTATGGCTGTGCACCGCAAAGATCTCACCGACGATGTGTTCGTCGCCTTCTTCCCTGCGTTTACGCGCGAAGCGATCGACGAACGTCTTTACGTCAAAAAAGCCGTCGCCTGGGCCCTCAGCCAGATCGGTAAACGTAATCCTGTGCTTCACAAAGCCGCCACGGCCGAGGCGAAACGCATCGGTAAACTCACCGCGCCCGCCGCTCGTTGGATCTCGAAAGAAGCACTCAGCGTGCTGAAAAAATAACGCGAGGCGTCGATCGCTAGTGCTTTTTTAGATACTGCCGGCTTCCGCTACGGCGAGTTGACCGCAGCCGGCGGCGATATCGATCCCGCGCCGTTGACGTACCGTGCTGGGCAGCTGGAATTCGTCGGCGAGGATTTTTTGGAAACGTTTCGCCGCATCGCTCCGAGTGGGCGCGCCCGCATAGCCGCTCGTCGGATTGAGCGGGATGAGATTTACTTGGGCCGAAAGCCCGCGGAGCAGTTCGCCCACCGCGCGCGCATGCGCTTCGGAATCATTTTTCCCCTCGATTAGCGTCCACTCGTAAAAAATACGGCGCCCCGTCGTCTCGCTGTACGTGCGGCATGCAGCCATGAGTTCCTCGAGTGGCCATTTTTTGGCGGCGGGCACGAGCGCGGCGCGCTCCGCTTGCGTGGCGGCGTGCAGCGAGACGGCCAGGTGCAACGGGCGTTTTTCGGCGGCGAGGCGCAGGATACCGGGTACGACGCCGACCGTGCTCAACGTGATCCGCTCGGCTCCGAGCGCCAGGCCCGTTTCGTCGCGCAAGATGTCGATCGCCGTCATCACGGCATCGTAATTGTGGAGCGGTTCACCCATGCCCATGAGCACAATGTTGCGGAGACGTTGCGGGTCGCGCGCGGTGCGTAAGGCTCGGGCGACATGCACGGCTTGGGCCACGATCTCGCCCGGCGTTAAGTGACGCGTGTAACCCATCTGGCCGGTCGCGCAGAAGACGCAGCCCATCGCGCAACCCACTTGGCTACTCACGCACGCGGTCACGCGGCCGGTAAAACGCATGAGTACGGTTTCGATTTTTTCGGCGTCCTCTAGCGCGAGCAGATATTTATGGGTGAAGCCGTCACTCGAAGCGGTCTCGAGCGCCGTGGGCAAAACTCCGAGTTGGGTCTCAGCGGCGAGGCGCGCGCGGAGTTTAGGCGGGAGCTCGGGCATCGCCTCGAGCGAGGCGGCGAGTTCGATATACAGGTAATTCCAGAGCCGGGCGACGTGGACCGGGTTCAGCTCCCAGCGCACCAGTTGCAGGCGCAACTGCTCGCGGGTCAGGTCGTAGAGATTGATGAGGCGCGGCGCGGACATGGGAGGAATTTGACGCTACGAGAGGTTTAGCCGGCGGCAATCTCAGCTTGAAGTAAGCAGCCTTGCTTGAAATCCAGAAAATCATCTCCGCGTCGATCTATGTAAGCGCCCGCTCGCGGACCATGTAGTCGGACATCACGCGATGCAGTTTTCGCTCAATGCGCGCGCCGTTTCGCTACAAAGCAGATGAGAGAGCTCCTACACGACCACGTAATCGATGAGCGACAGAGGTGCGCCGCCCAAGCGCCCGTTGAGTCGAAGTTCTCACCCAGGTTGGAGTTGACTCATCGTCGCAATTTATTCGCCCATCATCAGTCGTGGCACTTCCTCCATGTTTCACAAAATCTACGACAAAAAACGGTTAGCCTTTGGGCGCCTAGCTCTTCAACGGCATGATTCCGGCTCAGAGAAAACCCGGGGCGTTCGTGGCCCCGTTCCACTGATCCCGGCTCCTGAAATTTAACGTTAAAATTTGATGAATCTTCCGCCTCGGGTTAAGCGCTACCGCCTGCTTCCGCTTCCTATAACCCAACGCGAGGCTAAGAAGCTGCTGTCGCCGGCGCAGCTGCAAGAGGGAATCAAACTGGTCCGCCTGCTAAGATTTTATCCTGACGTGCCGGACCTGAATCTTGAGCCTTGCGGCGATGGCGTCGAACTACGTCTAAAGGGGAAGGTGATCAACCAGCAGGGTTGGTTGAGGGCTATCTTTTGGGTTCATGATGCTGGGAAGGTCATCTACATCGTCGACCTGTTTTGGAAGAAGACCAACAAGATCTCGGTCGCCGATATTCACCGCGCCAATCACCGGATCCGGCAGCTCAAAGCGTTGCTCGCGGCGGGCGGGCATCCCTGGAAATCAAGGCAGTAGGTCGCTGACATCGACGCCGAAAGCAGCGGCGAGTTTTTGCAGGGTTTTCTGCTGCGGGAAGTGCTCACCGGTCTCGATGACCGCGATGTAGCTACGGCGCAGGCCGGACTTTTGGGCGACGGCAGCTTGGGTTTCGAGGCCGACTTTGGCGCGGTGGGAGAAGTATTTCTTGCGGAAGGCCGCGAGGCGTTGCGCGTCGTGGGCGGCGGCTTTCGCATAGGTTCGGCTTTCGGCTGCGAGTTTTTGGTCCCAGTCCTCTACGGTCGTGGTGGTTAATTCCAAGGGGGCATTGGCGCTAATCTCCTCCAGGGTGCGCAGTATGTTGGTTTTCTCTAGGGGATCGGTCTCGCGGTCGTATTCGAAGCAGAGTTCAACGATGGACTCTATCCGCGCTTTTTCATCCTCGCTCGGTGTGGCGCTTTGCGCGACACGATCCGCTTTAACAAGAAAGGCGCGCAAGGCTGGCCGGGAAGCGAGTTGCTCAATCCCAATTCTACGTTCAGCGATGATTTCTAAGATGCACATGAAGTTTATTACCGAGCACTATCATACAAAATCGAGCACTATCAAGCTAGATTTCGAGCAAAACCGAGCTTTTATCTCAGTGAGGCGAGTGCATCGCTGATGGCGACAGACTGGCGTTGGCGCTCCAGGAAGAAATTCACTTCGGTGTAGCCGGCGGCTTGAAGGTGACCGAGAGCGGTTTTGTAATTATCCCCGACGCGGGCGGGGCGGTGTGCATCGGCGCCGATGACAACCGGGATCTGGCGCGCGCGCATCAGCGCGAGCATCGTGGGGCCAGGGTTCATCTCAGGGAGGGCTTTGTTGAGTCCACTGGTGTTGATTTCCATCGCGACGCCGGTGGCGGCGATCCGGTCGAGGGCGCGCTCGATATCGGGTTGGATGCGGGCGAAATCCCAATCAGCGGGCGACTCGTTTTTCACCAGATCAGGGTGCGCGATCGTATCGAAAAGCCCGCTCTCGGCGCAGAGCGCGAGATGTTCGAAATAGGTGCGTTGATAAGCGAAAGGGTCGCCGTTGAAATACCGGGCCTTGTAGGGGGCCATCTGCATGTGCACGGAACCAAGCACGTGGTGGAGCGGCTCGCGGGCGTGAAGTTCGCGCAGCCAAGGTTCCAGACCGAAGCCGGGCAGAAAATCACTCTCAAGCCCCAGGCGCACATCGATGCGACCGGCAAATTCTTCGCGCGTGCGCGCGATCAGGGCGACGTAGGCCGGGTATTCCTCCGGACTCATCCGGTATTGGAGACTAAGACCGTCCGGCAGCGGGCAATGACAGGTGAAAATGATCCCCTTAAGCCCGCGAGCCTCCGCTTGCAGGGCGTATTCAGCGGGCGTGCCGTGCGCGTGTTTGCAGAGGGTGGTGTGGCTGTGAGATTCGTAGAGAAGCGGTGACATGATTGCGATCGGTCGGCGCGCAGGACCGAGGGATGAGCGTGCGCCGAAGCGATGATGGCGCAAGGCCGCGCTTGAGCGAATTCGCGCGAGCGGACAGCGCGCCGTAAAAATTATAAGCGCCTAGCGCGCAGGATTTTTACCGGCGGCTTGAGCGACTGACCTTCAGCGGGCGCTTTTTGGATGGCGCGTACCACCTCCAGTCCACGGATCACGTGGCCAAAGGCGGCGAAGCCTTGGCCGTCGGGGTTGCGCAGGCCGCCAAAATCGAGCTCCGGTTGAGCGCCTAGGCAGATGAAAAAATCTGACGTCGCCGTGTCGGGGCCGTCGCGGGCCATCGAGATCGTACCGTCGCGGTGTTTGAGGCCAGTGTCGCGGGTGCGTTCAAGGGCGATGGGCGGACCGTCGAGTTTGGTGCGGTTGGGATCGATGCCGGCTTGGATGACCTCGATGCGGATTTTTTTGTCGGGCTGGTTGTCTGGCGTGACGGTGCGATGAAAGACGCCTTGGTCGTAGAGGCCGGTCGCGACGTAACGCAGGAAATTGGCCGTGGTGGCGGGCGCGTGGATCGGATCGAGCGCGAGTTCGATTTCCCCGCGGGAAGTTTCGAGCACCACGCGAATTTCGGCCGGCTCCACGCCGCGGACCGTGAGGGCAAACAAGGCGAGGGCGATGCCAGCGAGAAATTTAGGCATAAATTTAGAGCGTGGCGGGCGTGATTTGCGGCGGCGAAAGCACGGGCAAATCAAGCGCGGGCGGCGTGGTAGTTTTTGGGAGCGCGGTAGGGGCGATCGTTTCTGGTTTGGGTGCCGGAAAAGCGGAATCTTCAGCGAGCGCGGGCAAAAAAGAGGCGGGTGGGGCGGCGGCGAGTTCGCGCGCGATGGCGGGTGCCCGGGCCTCGGCGGCCGTGATCCATTCGGGATGGCGCAGTTTTTGGATGCGGGCTCGTACGGTTGTTACCGTGTCGCCTCCGGCGCCGCGTTGGGCGGCGAGGATCAGCCAGGCCAGACCCTCGGTGTAGTCGCGTTTGACTCCGTGGGCGCCGACATAGGCCGCCCCGACATTAAAAAATCCCTCGGCCTCTCCGGCCGCGGCCGCGGCGCGGAAATAATCCAGGGCGCGGCGCCGGTCTGGCGGGACGCCTTGGCCATCGTCGTAGATCATGCCCAAGGATACCGCCACGGGCAGCGTGTTCTAAAAGTGGGAGGGCGCGCGCGGTGTCTTGCAGGACGCCGTCGCCGCGCGCGAGTTGCTCGCCCAGTTGCGCGCAGGCTTTGAGGTGGCCGTTGGCCGCGTAGCGTTCGAGTTCAGCGAGGTTAGTCCACGGCACGCGCTCGGCGGCCGTGATTTTAACCGGAGTGTCGGTTTGGGCGCCGGGGGTGGCAGCGGCCAAGGCGGACGCGGTGCAGAAAAGCGCGAGACAAAGTTTCATGGCAAAAATTGGACCGTGCAATCAGGCTCGGGTTGCACGTGGTAGCGGAGCAATCACAAAGCAGGCCGCTCCACCGAAGTAGAGCGGCCTGCGGGACAAAA
>RGAX01000143.1 GCA_009919985.1 Opitutaceae bacterium | reverse complement strand
TTACCTCCAACCGCGTCCGCCTTGCCGAAGCCACCGCGCTTACCACCAGCCCGATCACGCTTCCTTTTACGGTCGAATCTAGCCAGACCAGCGGCGCCTGGTTGCAAATCGAATTACCCACACCTGCCACCCTGTGTGAAATCCGACTCGGCAGCACCCAATACCCGCGCAACGCCGCTCGCGCCATCACCGTCGAACTCTCCGCCAACGGCACTGATTGGTCCGCGCCTATTGCGACTGTCAAAGGCAACGCCCCTGTGCTCGAATTCTCCTTCGCGGCCACGGAAGCGAAATTCCTACGCCTCACGCAGACCGACCCCGCAACCAACGCCCCATGGAGCCTCGATGACCTTATTCTCTTCACGCCCCCTGCGCCCCGCTCGACGAGCGGCACGCTGTAAAAGAGTTAAGCGCAACCTCTCCCAGCGCTCTCCGTCTCTAGTGTGCGGCTCGGTTAGTCTTTAGCTTCGATCGAAATGGTTCAGTAGTTTTCAACCCCAACTTTTTATCTCATGATTAGCTTCACCCGTTTTTTTTCCGCACGCTGGGCCGCGCCGATCATTGCCGCTTTCGCGCTCGCCGGGCTCGCCGCCTTGCCCCTTAGCGCGGCCGAGCTCGCCGTCCAAGGCCCGTCGGTCGTGGGCAAATTAAAGCCCATGGACCGTCACGCCGAGGCCGACATCAATCCGGCCTCCGACGAGGGCCTGCTCGCGCTCAAACGGTTTAAACTTCCTCCCGGCCTTACCGTGTCGCTTTGGGCCGCCGAGCCCATGCTCGCCAACCCCGTCGCGTTTAACTTCGACGAAAAGGGCCGTGCATTCGTCGCCGAGACCTACCGCTACCGCTCCAGTGTCCTCGATATCCGCGACTACATGTGGATTCTCGAAGACGAACTCGCCAACCGCACCCAGGATGATTTTCGCGCGATGATTCTGCGCCGCTTCGGACCCACTGGCGTCGCCGAACTGCGCAAGGAATCCGAGCGCGTGCGCCTGGTCGAAGACCGCGATGGTACTGGCAAAGCCGATACCTCCACTCTTTACGCCGATGGTTTTAACTCCGAGATCGACGGCATCGCCTCCGGCATCCTCCCGCACAAGGGCACCGTTTACTTTACCAATATCCCAAGTCTGACCGCCTTCACCGGCACCAACAAAGCCGAGACGCGCAAAGACCTCAGCACCGGCTACGGCGTAAGGTTTAACTTTACCGGCCACGACATGCACGGCCTCGCCATCGGTCCCGACGGCAAACTCTACTACAGTATCGGCGACCGCGGAGCGCACGTCATCACACCTACCAACACCATCGCCACCCCCGACGCTGGCTCCGTTTTCCGCTGCGATCTCGATGGCTCCCACGTCGAACTCTTCGCCACGGGCCTGCGCAATCCCCAAGACCTCCTTTTTAACGAACTCGGTGATCTCTTCACCGGCGACAACGACTGCGACCAAGGCGACATGGAACGGCTCGTGCACGTCGTGCAGGGCGGCGACTCCGGCTGGCGGGTCGGTTACCAACACGCCCCGATGGGCAACGCCGGCCCCTGGAACCGCGAGCGCCTCTGGCTCCCGCGCCACCCCGGTCAACCCGCCAACCATCTCGCCCCGCTCGCCAACCTCGAAGACGGCCCCTCCGGCATCACTTACTATCCAGGCACCGGCCTCAACGATTCCTACCGCGGCGCGCTGTTCATCACGACCTTCGTCGGCAACGTCGCCCGCTCCGGCATCTTCGCTTATAAACTCAAACCCGCCGGTGCCACCTACACGGTCGACACCGCCGAGCGCTTCCTTGGCGGCGCCCTGCCCACGGACGTGAAATTCGGCCCTGACGGCCGCCTGTATTGGACCGACTGGGCCGACGGCTGGCCCAAATCCAAACGCGGCCGCATCTATGCGGTCACTGATCCCGCCCACGCCAAAGACCCGATCATCGTCGAGACCAAAGCCCTCATCGCCGCCGATCACTCAAAACAAACCTCCGCAGAACTCGCCGTACTTCTTGGGCACGCCGATATGCGCGTCCGCCGCGCCGCGCAGTTCGAACTCGCCGCCCGCAAAAAGGACGGCCTCGCAGCGCTGACGCGCGTCGCCACGCAAAGCACCGCCCCGCTCTACGCCCGCCTCCACGCCATTTGGGGCCTCGGCCAACTCGCCGACCAGGAAGCATCCGCCCGAACGACCTTTGTGGTCCTCGCCACGGATGCCGAGGTCGAGATTCGCGCCCAAGCCCTCAAACTGCTTGGCGATCACCGTGTTTCTACCGCTTACCCAATTCTCCTTAATGCACTCCAAGACGCTTCGGCGCGCGTAAAATTTTTCGCAGCCCAATCTCTGGGTAAACTACACCGCAAGGAGGCCACACCCGCCCTACTCTCTGCTCTGCGCGCCAATAACGACACTGACGCCTACCTCCGCCACGCCCTCGTGATAGGTCTGCTTGGCAGCGAAGACCGCGGCGCTCTTTCCACCGCGATTTCTGATCCTTCCTCGGCCGTCCGCCTCGGTGTGTTACTCACGCTGCGCCGTCTCGGCTCCGTCGAGATCGCCAAATTCCTCAACGACACCGATCCCTATCTCGTGCGTGAAGCTGCGCTCGCGATCAACGACGCGCCCATCGCCGAGGCCACACCCGCCCTCGCCGCCTTGCTCCAAAAACCCATCGCTGACGAAGCCGTAATGCTCCGCGCGATCAACGCCACCTTCCGCCTTGGCACGCCCGTCAACGCCGCCGCGCTGGCGACCTACGCCACCCGCTCCGATGCCCCCGCCTTCCTCCGCGCCGAAGCTCTCGCGCAACTTGCCCTCTGGTCCACTCCGCCCCAACGCGACCGTATCGTTGGGGTCTACCGCCCGTTCGCTGAAAAAATCCGCGAGGCCGCACCCGCCGCTGACGCGCTTGCACCCGTGTTGCCCGCGCTCTTGGCCGTCGATGCGCCCGTCACCGTGCAAACCGCCGCCCTCAAAGCCGCCGAGAAACTCGAACTGCGCAGCGCCTCCGATACGTTCTTTGCTATCGTCGGTGACCCCGCGCAAAGCCCCGGTGCCCGCACCGCCGCACTTAACGCCCTCAAACATTTCCAAGACCCACGCCTCGCCGCCGCCGTAAAAATCGCCGGCGACTCCAAAGCCGCTGAGCTCCGCGGCGCCGCGCTGCCGCTCATCGCCGGTCTTTCGCCTGAAGTAGCCGCGCCCGTCATCAAAAACCTCATCGTCAACGGCAGCATCGCCGAACAGCGCACCGCACTCGCCGCCCTCGCTGTCTTAAAACACCCCGAGGCCGATGCGCTCATGCTCGTGCAGCTCGATCGCCTCGCCGCCGGCCAAGTTAACGCCAGCGTGCAACTCGAGCTGGTAGAAGCCGCCACCACCCGCGCCACGCCTGCCGTGCAAGCCGCCCTTGCCACCCGCGAAGCCGCGCTCGCAAAAAATCCCGATCCACTGGCTGCATTCCGCGGCGCACTCCGCGGTGGCAACGCCAAAAATGGTGCCGAGATTTTTCACAACCAACCCGTCATGGCCTGCGTGAAATGCCACGCTATCGGCGGCCAAGGCGGCGCTGCTGGCCCCGAGCTCGGGGACATTGGACCGAAATACCCGCGCGAATACCTCCTGGAATCTATTATCAAGCCCAACGCGCACATCGCACCCGGTTTCGACACCGTGGCCCTGACGTTGAAATCCGGCGGCGTCGCCGTCGGGACCGTGGGCACTGAAACCGCCACGACGCTCACGCTCAAACCTGTGGAAGGCGCGCCGGTTGAAATCAAAAAATCAAATATCGCGCAGCGCGACACCGCGCCCTCGAGCATGCCGGAAATCTACGCCGCTATTTTGACCAAGTCCGAAATCCGCGACGTCGTGGAATACCTCGCCAACCAACGCGCCCGCCCGATGAAAGCCGCCCCCGAGATTCCCCGCGCGCTCCGCGACACCCGCGCCGAATACGAGGCCCGCGCCGACGCCAAAGTTGCGCAATAATCGCCTAGGCGAGGAGTCCCGCCGGCGGTGATCCCACGGCCCTCAGAACGACGGCAACGGCGAGGTTTCCAGCGCACGCCAGGCAGCGAGGCGCTCGAGTGCACCTCGTTCCTCTACGGCGATTAAAAAGGCCCAGGCGCCCAACACGCGCCGGTAAAACAAGGCGCGTTGTAGCGCCTCTTTTTTTTCTCCGAGCTCGGGCGCGAGGTTACTGGCGCGCGCCGCGGGCGCGGCTTTAGGGCGCACGGGACCACCCCAGGTCAGCGCCGCCGCGCGAATTTTTTCATCCGACGAGGTGCGCGCCCAAGCGAGAATCGACGCGCGCCGACCCGCCTCCCAGCGCGCCACGAGCGCGGCGCGCGCCTGATTCTTCGCATCGAGCTGCGCGTAACCCGAACGCCAAAATAGCTCGTTACGCACCGCATCGCGATCACCCGGCAGAAAAATTTTCGTCGGCGTTTTTTCCTCGAGCGCGATGAGTTGTAATTCAAAGGCTCGAGCGGCCTCGGGGATATCGGTGACTTTTTTTGCAACGAGCGCGGCCTTCCAGGCAGGACGAATCGTCTCGGACCAGAGCTTGCGGATATTCGTCGGAGCGCCCGCTCGTCGCCGCGCACCGCCCGGGGCCGTATCGGGTGCAGGGGTGAGATCGGGGCGCGTGCCCGCAAGCAACACCAACGCAGCCGAGGGGTTTTGCTCGGCCAGCGCGGCGAGAAATCGCTCGGTTTGTTGCTGCTGCGCGAGAAAGGCGGGGTCGCTGACGACAGGCGCCTCACCGTTCACGATACGGTGGTAACGCTCGACCTGAGCGCGTACGGCCGGGGTGAGCGCGGGGCTTTCGGCGAGGACAGTTTCAATGAGAGTCGCGTAACGCTCGAGCCACGCCTCACTCGTGCGGAATGGCTTATCAATGGTGCGATCCACTAAAGTCGCCGCGGTGTGTGCCGCGGCGAAATCCGACAACGCAGGCGTGAGTTTTTTGCCCGACATCAAATCGATACCCAGCAACGCCTCCGGAAAATGCCGTTCGTAGCCGCGCCATTTTTCCGGATCTGGGTCGGGATCGCAGCCGGCCGCGAGCGAATCTTCCGTCGTTGCCGTGAAACCGGCGATCCGCGCAGGCGGGGTCGTTTCAGACCAATCGGCGCAGGCGAGAGGTTGCAGTCCAAGAAACCAGGCCGGGTTGGCCGGCGCGTCACGCGGCACATCGAGGTGGTGAAATCCGCCCGAGTGGCAGCAGGTAAAACAAAACACCACGCGACCCCGTCCCAGTCCGGCGTCGAGTGCGGCGCGGAGTTCGGAAACGCTGAGCACTTCCTTCGGATCGGAGCGCCAACTGGCCTTGGCCCCGCTGCCAGTGCGCTGCATTTGCCAAAGGGTAATCGCGCTTTCGCGAACTTTGCCGCGGGAAAGTTCGCCGTGATCACCAACAAAGAGCGTCAACGTACCGCCCTGCGCCACGCGCGGCAAAATCTCGCGTTGCAACGCTCCGAGAATCTCCGACTTGGTCGCGGGTCGGTTTTCCGCCAGTTCGCCGGGCAACCAGGATTCTACCAGCAGGCCGTCGTGTTTGAGTTGGCGGCGCACATCGGCCAAGGCGGCCGGCACACCCGGCCGGTTGCCCGCACCAAAAAACGTCCACACGGCCTCCCGTGGATAACGCACCCGCCAGGCATCGTTGAGCGCGCGTGCCTGGAGAAACTGGGAGTAATTATTGGAAAGGGGCGTACCTCCGCCCGAGATGACCACAAACGCATCGCCTGGAGCGACTTTAGGGGGCGGACGCGTTGCCGTTGCCGTTGTCTCAATGGTGGGCGCAACCCCGGTTGGCCCGGCACAACCACCGCAAAAGCCCAAACTCAACACTACGAGCAACACAGGGTTAAAAACACGTCGGAACGCGGGGGTCATGCCCCCGATCAGGCCTACCTGCCCCTCGAGCGCAATTCACAATCGTACCACCAACCCGCCCCCGCGCACCCGCCGAGCAAATTTCTCAGTCTGTTCATTCACGCCGCGCTCGACGCGGGGGCTACAGGCTGCAACCTAGATTCATCTCTTCTTCTATGGCTTCACTCGATTCTATCTCCGCCCTCGAGAAATCCGTCCTTCGCCCGATCACTGAAATCGCCGCCAAACTCGGCGTCACGCCCGACGAACTCGAACTGCACGGGCGCTTCAAAGCCAAGCTGCCCCTGGCCCGCATCGACGCCGCCCGAGCCGAGGGCTCGCGCCTAATCCTGGTTTCCGCCATCACCCCCACGCCTGCCGGCGAGGGCAAGACGACCACCACAATCGGCCTCGCCGATGCGCTCACGCGCCTGGGGAAAAAAGCCGCCGCCGTCCTCCGCGAGCCTTCGCTTGGTCCCGTCTTCGGTCTTAAAGGCGGCGCCACCGGCGGCGGTCGCGCGCGCGTCGGCCCGCACGCCGACATCAACCTGCACTTTAACGGCGATTTTGCCGCCATCGAGAAAGCTCACAATCTGCTCGCCGCCTGCGTCGATAACCAACTTCAGAATAAAAAAAACGTCCTCGGCCTCGACCCGATGACCGTGCGCACGAAGCGGGTCTTTGATATGAACGACCGCGCCTTGCGCCGCATCATGATCGGTCTTGGCGGGCGCGGTTTCGGAGTTCCGCGTGAAACCGGCTTCGACATCACCGCCGCCTCGGAGGTCATGGCAATTTTGTGCCTGGCTTCCTCGCGCTCGGATTTGAAAACGCGGCTCGGCGGTATTTTCATCGGTTTCACTCGGGAGCGAAAACCCATCTACGCCCGCGACCTCAAAATCCACGGCGCTATGGCGGCACTCCTCAAAGACGCGATCGTCCCTAATCTGGTCCAGACGCACGAAGGCACGCCCGCGATTCTGCACGGTGGCCCATTCGCCAACATCGCGCAAGGTACCAACTCAGTCCTCGCCACGCGTCTCGGCCTGAGCCTTGCCGATTACGTCGTCACCGAATGCGGTTTCGGCTTCGACCTTGGCGGTGAGAAATTCCTGGATCTGAAATGCCGCGCCGCCGGTCTCTGGCCCGACGCCCTCGCGCTCGTCGCCACTGTCCGCGCCCTCAAATACCAAGGTGGCGCCGCGCTCAAAGAACTCTCCGCCGCCAACCCCGAAGCCATCCGAAGCGGTTTCGCGAATCTCCAAAAACACCTCGAAAACGCCCGCGTCTTCGGCCTGACGCCTGTGGTCGTACTTAATCGTTTCCCGACCGACACCGCCGACGAACTCGCTCTCATCGTCCAGCTCTGCGCCGAGTTCGGCGTGCA
>RGAX01000142.1 GCA_009919985.1 Opitutaceae bacterium | reverse complement strand
CATGGGGGCAGGGGCGGGGTTTCTTTTTGGCCAAGCAGTGCACGCGATCTGGCCGGGTGGGGCGGTGGATCCGCGGGCGTTTGCTTTGGTCGGAATGGGGGCTTTCCTGTCGGCGGTCAGTCACGCGCCAGTCATGGCGGTGATTATGCTTTTCGAGATGACTTTGAGCTACGATATCATCCTGCCTTTGATGCTATGTAGCGTTGTGGCCTATTACACCGCCAAGGGGCTCGAAGGTCGTTCGCTTTACAGCGAGGTATTGAAAAAGAAGGCGGCGGAGGTTTCCGGTGATGCGGGGTTTGGTCGCGGGCAGGTGGCCGAGTTGATGAAAAGCAAACCTCCGACCTTAACTCGCAACGCCCACTTCGCTGAGATCGCGCGGATGTTTTTGGCGACGCGGGTTAATAACCTCTACGTGACTGATGCGCAGGCGCGGTTTCTCGGCGCGGTTTCGCTGCACGATATCAAACCTTACCTCGGTGAACCGGAGCTGGCTGAACTCGTGATCGCTAACGACATTTTGCGGGAAGAATTTCCGCGCGTGGGCCCCGAATCGACGTTGAGCGAGGCGCTCGGGCGCTTCTTGAATTTTGAAGGGGAGCGCCTGCCGGTAGTAGATTCGAGCGGTAAATTGCTCGGGAGTTTATCCAAAGGCGATCTGTTGCTCGCCTTGGTCGAGATGCGTAAAAAGCCCCTCGTAGTTTGAGGTGCAGTAACGTAATTAGCTGCTACCGCCCAGGCCGCGTAAATAAAGCTCCTCGACCTTCTGGCGCGCCCAAGGTGTTTTGCGTAAAAACTTGAGACTAGAAGTAATGCTCGGGTCGTAGTTAAAGCATCGTACGTCGATGCGCCGGCCCAGTTCTTCCCAACCATGCCGGGCCACGAGCTCGGTCAGGAGCGCTTCAAGGGTGACGCCGTGGAGCGGGTCGTTAGATGGTGGGAGGGGTTCGTTCATGCAGTTGCGTGCTGTTGGAGCAGGGACAAAGGCACGACTTCGAGCGAGCGGAAATGCGTCGAGGCGAGCGCCACCGGCGCCGCCACGCCGGCGTCGAGCGCCTCCTGCCAGCGTGCGGCGCAGACGCACCAACGGTCTCCTGGTTTCAACCCTGGAAAATCATACTCTGGCCGGGGCGTTGAGAGGTCGTTGCCCGCTGCGCCGCTGTAGGCGAGAAAGGCTTCGGTGACTTCAACGCATACGGTGTGGCAGCCATGGTCTTCGGCGCACGTGTCACACTGGCCGTTACGGAAAAAGCCCGTTAGCGGATTAAGCGAGCAAGGTTTGAGGGGACCGCCGAGGACGTTGAGCGAGGGCTGAGGATGCACAGCAATCAAGGTGTGGGTGTCGCGACTAGGTGCAAGACCGCGGCGCGGTTGCCGTCTCGACAAGGTCGCTCTCTGCGCCACGCTACTTACATGTCTTCCATCTACGAAACCCTCCGTGCCGACATCATTGTTGCCATGAAAGCCCGCGACAGCGTCACCACGACCGCGTTGCGTACCGCCGATGCCGCGATCAAGCGCGCGGCCATGGACGGTAACAAAGAAATCGATGACGTGCTCTCGCTCGCGACTTTGCGCAAGGCGGTCAAAAATCTCGCTGATGCAAATATCGAGTTCACCAAAGGCGGTCGCGCCGACCTAGTCGCCACCAACGAGATTGAAATCAAGATCCTCCAGAAATATCTACCTGCCGGTCTCGACGCCGCCAAGCTCGACGCCTTGATCGCCGAAGCGATCGCTAGCACGGGTGCGACGACAAAGAAAGAAATGGGCAAAGTAATCGGCGCGCTCAAAGCCCATCCCGACGCCGCGCTCATCGACTTCGGCGCGGTCAGTAAAATCGTCCAGTCGAAATTGGTCTAAGTAAAAGTAAGCTGCGCTAACAAAAATTAAAACGGCGCCACCGGCTTTAATCCGGGGCGCCGTTTTTTGCTATCGATCGGTCTAGGGCTTTACGCCTTCTTTTTGCGGCCGGTCTTGGGCTCAATGTTCAAGTAGGTCTTGTTGAGCATCTGGCTTTCGTAGAGTTCGAGCAGGCGGACGCCTTCGCGTGGTTTCACGATGTCTTTCTTCGTGGCGAGATCGATCTGCGCCTTCATCTTGCGGCAGAGTTCTTCCTGTTGGTATTGTACACCTTCGAGCACGTCGGCGATGCGACTGCCGCTCAACGCTTCTTCGATGTAGAAGCCGTTGGGTTCATCGTCTTCGAGGAAGACGTGGACTTCGTTGACGCGGCCAAATAGGTTGTGGAGATCGCCCATGATGTCCTGATACGCACCGGTGAGAAACACTCCGAGGTAGTAGGGTTTACCATTGAGCGGGTGTAGCGTGATGTAGTCCTTGGTGTCCTGCAGATCGATGAAACTGCTGATCTTACCGTCGGAGTCGCAAGTGATGTCAGCGAGGATGGCGTTGACCGTGGGCTTCTCGTTGAGGCGGTGCAGTGGGGCGACAGGGAAAAGTTGCTTCAGCGCCCAGTGATCCAGCAGCGATTGGAAGACCGAGAAATTACAGACGTATTGATCGGCGAGGAGCTTATTGAGATCGTGGAGTTCCTCTGGCTGATAGCCGGCTTTCTGGCCTTCTTTGGCGATCTGTTCGCAGATTTTCCAGAAGAGGGATTCGGCGGCGGCGCGGTTTTCGAGGTCGAGATAGCCGAGGTTAAAGAGCGAGAGCGCTTCTTCTTTTTTCTGCGTAGCGTCGTGGAAACGCTCGAGACGACCGAGCTTGGTCTTGTTTTTCAACATGACTTCAAGGTCTTCGACGACTTTGTTTTTGACCTTGGGCTGGTGCTGCTGGCCAAGGGATTCACGTTTATTGATGCGCTCGAAAACTTCGACGACCAGAAGGGAGTGGGGTGCCACGATGGCGCGGCCGGATTCGCTCACGATGTCGGGTACGGCGACGCGCGAGGCGGTGCAAATCTCGCGGATGTTAAACACGACGTCGCGAGCGTATTCCTCCATCGAGTAGTTCATCGAACTCTCGAAGTTCGTTCGTGAGCCATCGTAGTCGACGCCGAGGCCACCACCCACATCGAGATAACCCATCGGGAAACCCATTTTCGCGAGTTGGCAGTAGAAGCGCGTGGCCTCGATGACGGCGTTCTTGATCGTGATAATGTTGGGCACCTGCGAGCCGATATGAAAATGGACGAGGCGCAGGCACGATTCGAGTTTGGCTTCGCGGAGCTTTTCGCACGCGAAGAGAATTTCGGCCGTGTTGAGGCCGAACTTGGCGTTGTCGCCGGTGGACATGGCCCATTTGCCTTCACCGCGCGTCTGGAGTTTAGCGCGGAAACCGATCATGGGCTTCACGCCGACTTCTTCAGAAATTTTGATGATGTCGTCGATTTCTGAGAGCTGCTCGACGACGAGGATGATTTTTTTGCCGAGCTTGCGGGCGAGCAGCGCGAGGCGGATGTAATCGTGATCTTTGTAGCCGTTGCAGATGATGAGGCGGTTGGCGCCTTCATGCATCGCGATGGCAATCATCAGCTCAGGCTTGGATCCGGCTTCGAGTCCGTAGTTAAAGTCTTTGCCGGCGGCGACGATCTCGTCTACAACTTCACGCAGTTGGTTGACCTTGATCGGGAACACTCCTCGGTAGCTGCCTTTGTAGCCCTCTTGTTTGATGGCTTTATTGAAAACGCCATTGAGCTGGGCCACGCGGTGGCGCAGGAGATCCTGGAAGCGGATCACCAGCGGGGCCTTCAGGCCCATGCCGACGGCTTCGTTAATGACGTCGAGCGCACGGATGCCGCGGCCATCGGCGAGCGGCTGGACGTTCAGGAAGCCGGCGTCATCAACAGAGAGGTGGCCGGAGCCCCAGCGCTTGAACCCATAGAGTTCTTCGGACTTGGCGGCGGACCAGGAGGAGGCGGATTTACTTTTCAATGCGGATCGGGAGGAGGTGATAGGGCTTGCTTTTGCAGTCTTAGAATTGATTTCCTATACGTTTCTTTTTTCAAAATCCGCAACACGCAATGACGAATATGCATTCCTTCACCGCTTCCTTCATTCATTTCGCCCAAACCGCAGCCCCCGGCCAAGCTCCCGGAGCAGCCGGCCCCTGGTGGCAAATGCTGCTTTTTTACGGCCTTATCGCTGGCGGATTTTATTTTCTTTTCATCGCCCCGCAGCGCAAGAAACAGAAGGAGCATGAAAAGATGCTCTCTTCGTTACAATCCGGTGACGAGGTCCTCACTAATGGTGGTATCTACGGGGTAGTCACTAATGTGAAAGACGATCGCTTCATTGTGCGCATTGCCGATAACACCAAAATCGAAGTCGCCAAAGGCTTCATCTCCGCGGTCACCAAGAAAAGCGGTGCCGAGGAAACCAAGTAAGCCTCGCACCTTCGTCTCGCCCGCCCACCGGCTGCGCTCACCGCGCGTCCTCACGGTTTCGCGCCTGCCCTAAATCCCCAAAAAAATTTAAACCAATACGACCATGCTCAAACGCAACCTCTGGAAAATCGTCCTATCCGTCCTCATCGCGGCCTGGGCGGTTGCCGAACTGATCCCGCTCAAGGATGTACCCTTCGCTGTCTACGCGAAAGAACACACCACGGCGAAATCCGCTGACTTCAATAAGCTCCTCGACGAAGCCGCCGCGCGCAAGAAATCCGGCGCCGCACCCAGCGAGTTCGTCGCCTTGAAGCAGATCGGCCTCGAGCGTAAGCTCGATCTCTCGGTCTATTTCCCCGACATCCGGCTAGAAGACTCGCTCAAGAACGTCGGCAAGCGTAATGAGATTCTGCTTAACGAGCTTCTCCGCCGCTCCAAGGGTCGTCTCCAACTCGGTCTCGACCTCAAGGGCGGCGTCGCCTTCACCCTCGAAGTTGACGAAAAGGCCGCCGGCAAAGACGCCGACAACACCCGTCAGGAAAAACTTAACAAGGCTATCGAGATTATCGGTGCTCGTATCAATGCTTTCGGCGTTGCCGAGCCTCTGATCCGCCCGATCGGCAACAACCGCATCGAAGTCCAGCTCCCCGGCGTCAACACCAAGGACAACCCGGAGGTCGTCGAGAACGTCAAGAAGCCAGCTCAACTCTCGTTCCGCATCGTCAACTCCTCGCAGTTCCCGAACCCCGCGGCTCCAACTGATATTCCAGCCGGTTACGAAGTCCTCTCCCTCGACTACGAAGGTCGCGGCGGACAGAGCACCACCGAAGAGATGTTCGTGAAGCGCATCCCAGAAATGACCGGTGAGATGATCTCTAGCTCCTTCGCTCGTCCCGACCTCTACGGTAAGCCCGAGGTCATCCTCCAATTCACCAACGAAGGCAAAAAGCGTTTCGCCGAGGTCACCCGCACTATCGCCCAGTCCGGCCAACAAGCCGGTCGTCTCGGCCGCCTCGCCATCGTGCTCGATGGCAAGCTCTACTCCGCGCCGACTGTAAAAGAAGAGATCAATAGCGACTCCGCCGTCATCTCTGGTAACTTTACCGACCGCGAGGCGATTAATCTCTCCAACGTCCTCAACAACCCGCTCGACCTGCCTTTGATCGTCAAAGAGCAATACGAAGTAGGGCCCTCGCTCGCGCAGGACGCCATCGATAGCGGCGTGAAAGCCGCCGTCATCGGCACGCTCCTAGTCGCTGCGTTCATGATTACCTACTACCGCGTCGGTGGCGTCATCGCCGTGCTCACGCTGGCAGTTAATATCGGTATTATCCTCGGGGTCATGGCCAGCCTAGGTGCCACCATGACCTTACCCGGTCTCGCCGGTATCGTGCTCACGATCGGTATGGCCGTGGATGCGAACATTCTTGTTTTCGAGCGTATGCGCGAAGAACTCACCCTCGGTAAGAGCCTCAAGAGCGCCCTAGTCGCCGGTTACGACAAGGCCTTCACGACCATCGTCGATGCCCACGTCACCCAGCTCGCCATCTGCGCGATTATGATCTGGCTCGGCACCGGCCCCATCAAGGGCTTCGGCGTCACCCTCGCCATCGGCGTGTTCTCTACCATGTTCTCCGTGCTTGTGACCAGCCATCTCATCATGGAATGGCTTATCGAAAACGACATCGTGAAAAAATTCCCGATGATGCATCTCCTGCACACCGAGAAGGTCGATTTCATCAAGTACGGCAAACCTGCCTTCATCGGTTCGTGGCTCATCGTGCTCCTGGGCGTCGTTGTCGTGTTCACCAAAGGTGATCGTATCTACGGCGTAGACTTCGCCGGCGGTGACGTCGTTTCTATTTCCTTCAAGCAACGCCTCGAGCCCGGTCAAATCCGCACCGTGGCCGACGCCGCCAAGATCGGTGAGGTCAACTCCAGCTACGTCAGCCCCCTCGGTGGCGGCGCGGAAATCCTTAAGCTCGAGACCGCCTACGACAAATCCGGCCCGCTTTTCAGCGCGCTCGAAAAAGCTTATCCCAAGGCCGGTTTGGAAAAGGTAGGCGAAAACCGCATCGGGCCCTCCATCGGTAAGGAAATCGAGTGGAACGCTTTTAAGTCCATCGCTTGGTCGATGGTCGTCATCTTGATCTATGTCGCGTTCCGCTTCGAATTCGGCTTTGGCATCGGCGCGGTGGTCGCCTCCGTACACGACATCATCATGACGATTGGTATCTTTGTACTTTTCGGGCACCAATTCTCGGCTCCGATGGTTGCGGCCATTCTCTCCATCGCCGGTTACTCGATCAATGATACCATCGTCGTGTTCGACCGTATCCGCGAAGAGTTACGGCTCAACCCGACGACTAATCTGCGCGACGTCATCAATCTCGCTATTAATCGCGTGTTCTCTCGTTCCATCATGACCAGCGTGACGACCTTCCTCGCCGCGCTCGCACTGTTCATCTTCGGCACCGGCGTCATGAAGGATCTCTCTTTCACGTTCCTTGTCGGTATCGTCACGGGTACTTTCTCTTCGATCTACATCGCCGCTCCTATCTTCTATTGGTGGCACAAGGGCGATCGTAAGCACGTCGAGGCGCACCAAGACGTCGCTCCGAAATACGAGTGGACCGGTTCCAGCAAGGCTTCGGAATAACTCTGCTAGGGGTAGGCGGATCCTTGTGATCAGCCACGGTCTTCGGACCGCATTCGTCCCCCGTGGCGCGTTTGGTACTGCGCGCTCTACCTCGGAGTCATCCCACCATGCGCTGGATTTATACACCGCGTCCGGCCGCTGAGATTGAGACCTTGGGCCTAGCCCTTGGGCTCAATCCGGTGTTGGCCGAGCTTTTACTCGCCGCAGGCATCACCGAGCCTGGCCCGGCGGCCGAATTCATGCAGCCCGCGCTTGCGGCCCTGCGTGATCCATTCCTGCTGCGCAACCTCGAGGCCGG
>RGAX01000141.1 GCA_009919985.1 Opitutaceae bacterium | reverse complement strand
TCGTCAAAGCCGCGCTCCGTCACCCGCCGCTGGATCGTTGACAGCACAAAGCCCGCGACAACGAGAATCGCAATGCTCCACACGGCGGCGGAAACGAACAAGCGTGTCGCGATTGAAAATCTGCGCGCCAAGGCCGCCCTATCCCGCGTTTGCCGAAGGCGTCACAACGTTCCCCGGCGGTTCAAGCACATAGCCCAGCCCGCGGATCGTCCGTATCGCATCCACGCCGAGCTTTTTCCGCAACCGCCCGACAAAAACCTCGATCGTGTTCGAATCCCGGTCAAAATCCTGATCATAGAGATGCTCGACCAGTTCCGTCCGCGACACGACCCGTCCCGCATGATGCATCAAATAGGAAATCAGCCGATATTCCAGCGATGTCAGCTTGATCGTCACATCATTCACGCTCACACGGCTCGTCCGCGTATCAATCCGCACCGGCCCGCAGACAAGATCACTCGACGCATGCCCCGATGCGCGCCGCACCAAGGCCCGCAATCGCGCCAGCACTTCCTCGAGATGAAATGGCTTCGTCACATAGTCGTCGGCGCCGGCGTCAAAGGCCTGCACCTTCTCGCTCCAGCGGTCGCGCGCTGTCAAAACCAGCACCGGCATTTTGCGCCCCGCCTTGCGCCAGGCTTCGAGAACGGCAACACCGTCCTTCCCCGGCAGGCCAATATCGAGCACCACCGCGAGCCGTTCAGCGGGCTCACGCCGCGCCAGGCGCTCAAGCATATAAGCCTTGGCCGGCGCCACCGCCGCCTTGAGCTCGGTGATATAAGCACCCGTATCTACATAGGCCACGATCTCAGCCTTAAGCGACGAGAGATTACGCGGCTCGGCCGCTTGCAAACCGAGCCCCAACACCAGCCCAAACCCTAAAATCCACCAAGCCGTCAGAAAAAAAATACGTCGCATTAGGCTATGCCATGCGACTCAGAGACTGAACTCAACCTCGCGAACGCGCTGGATTCTGATGACCTCGCGCCAAACCTAAGACGCACGCAGCCGGATTTAGACCTAGTCGGAACGAAAAAAAGTTTCCGGCGCCGGTTTTGCACACAAAGCCACTCGACACCCCTAGGAGCCGCTGCCTTTAACACGTGCCAACTCCCCGCCTTCACCCCCAAGGCCCCTCATGTCATATGTAGAACAAGCACGATGGTTTTACGAGCACGTGCAACCCCACGAGCCAGCCTTGCGCGCGTATCTTTCCAAACGCTTTCCCGCGCTGCCCGATCACGACGACCTCGTCCAAGAAACCTACGTTCGCATCCTGCAAATCCAAGATCCAGCGCGTCTGCTCCACCCCAAGGCCTTCCTTTTCACCACCGCGCGCAATGCCGCGATCGATCTCTTCCGTCGTCGTAACGCCCACCCACACGAGACCTTCCCTGAGGAAGACACCCACAACCTGATCCCGCTTTCCCTGCTCGACTCGACCCCCACGGCCGCGGAGACGATGCAAACGCGGCAACACCGCGAAGCCCTCACCGCTGCGTTAAGATCACTCCCTGAACGCTGCCGCGAGGTCATGTTACTGCGCTACCTCGACGGCTGTTCGGGCAAGGAAATCGCCGCCCGCCTCGATATTTCGCTCGGCACCGTCAAGGGCCACTTACTCAAAGGCGTCCGCGATTGCGCCCGTTTCTTCACCGCCCGCGGGCTCGTCGAGGCATCCAACTCAACAGAGAAATCATCATGAATTCATCGTCAGCCCCCGAAGGCCACTCATCAACCCCCACCCAACTCGAGGACGCCGCCATCGCTTGGCTCACCGAACGCGAAGACGGCTTCTCGCCCCCCCGCGAACGTGAATTCGCCCAATGGCTGCGCGCCGACCCACGCCACGTCGCCACCGTCGCTCGACTCGAGCAGACGCTTAACCTGCTCGGGGAACTCCCCGCGTTTCGCACCGAAATCAATGAGGCGTTTGATCGCGCCGCGCCGGTCGTGACCTTTGCTCCTTTCGCCCCCCCTTCCCGTCGCTGGCCACGCGCCCTCGCTTGGACGGGCCTCGCCGCCGCGCTCACACTGGGCGCCATCACGGGCTTGCAATCCCTGCGCAGGACACCCGCAGCTTATTACACGACGACCGTCGCCGGCTACGAACGTGCCCGGCTCGCCGACGGCTCCACTTTAGAACTCAACGCCGCCAGCTCCGCCCGCGTCCAATTCAGCTCCGTCGAGCGCCGCGTCGAACTCAAAACTGGCGAAGCCCACTTCGCCGTCGCCCACGATACCGCGCGGCCTTTCATTGTAAGCGCAGGCAACGTTGCCGTATGCGCTGTCGGCACTGCCTTCAACGTCCGCTACGCCACCAACGGTGACGTCGAAGTCATCGTGACCGAAGGTAAAGTGCGTATCGGCCATGCCGGTCCCTCTTCTGCGTCCAGCGAGTCCGCGCCTCTCGTCTCCGCGGGCCAACGCCTCTTTCTACCCAATCAGACCCCTGCCCCTGTCGTCGAAAAAATCGACTCCACCACCCTCCGCGCCGCCCTCGCTTGGCAAAGCCGCCTCGCCGACTTCGCCGAAGCCCCGCTCAGCGACGTCATCGCGCGCTTCAACGCCCGCAGCCGTATCCAACTCATCCTCGCCGACGAGCAACTCGCCACCCGGCTTATCGGCGGCACGTTTGCCCTCGACGAAGCCGAAGCCTTCGTGCGCCTCCTTGAGCGCGACGGCGAAATCGTCGGCGAACGCCGCGGCGAGACCTTCATTTACCTTCGCCGCGCGCGTTGAGTTTAGCCATGCACCCCAAGCGTGGCCCCCTGCGCAGCACGGAGCTTCCAGCCGTGCTTTTGCCTTCGGTCGGTCTCAAAGCCGATTTGAAGCAGCGCGTTGCGCCACCACCACGTATAAAAATATATTCTTCGCGACTAGGTCTTTTCCTGCGCCGCTTCGTTACTGGAGTAGTTCTGCTGCTGCGCATGTCGTTATCCCACCTCTCCGCCCCCCGCGTTGTCGCCACGCTTTGCTGCGCGCTGACCGTGAGTGCGGCTGCGGCCGAGGCAAACCAAGCGCAGAGGCGGACCTTCAACCTCCCACGCGGCGACGCCGCCGTAACGCTCAAGGAATTCGCCACCCTAGCCGGCACGCCGATCGTCTATCTGGTCGATCGCGTCCGCGGTAGCATCACCACCGCAGTGAGCGGCGAATTCACGCCCCGCGAAGCACTCGAGCGAATGTTGACCGGCTCTGGACTTGAAGCCGAGCAGGACGCCGCCACCGGCGCCCTCGTGGTCCGCCGCCAGCGACCCGTCGATACCGCGCCGCGCATCGGGGAAGCCGGACCTTTTTCAAACCAAGAACCAAACCAAAAAGTAAGACCCATGAAATCACCCCGGAGCCTCTTCGCAGCCCTAGTAGCCCTGATTGCCAGTAACGCCTCAGCCCAGACTACCCAAACCAAGCCTACCGAAAGCAGCAAAGGCACGGTCGTTCTCAGTCCGTTTGAGGTTATCGGAGGTTCAGACACGGGCTATGGCGCGCTGAACTCGGCCTCCATCACCCGATTCAACGTCGAAATGGATAAATTGCCCGTGTCCGCCGACATCTTCACCGAAGCCTTCTTGAAGGACATCGCCGCGAGCTCGGTCGAAGACGTGATTCAGGGCTACTCCGCCGGGGCCGGCTACGCCTCCGGCCCCGACAACGGTGCCTCGTCAGCCGCCAACAACCAGCCCGGCGACCGCAACGGCAACGCCTATATCCAGCTGCGGGGTATGAATACACCGCAGATGCAACGCGACGGTTTCATGCCCGTGGGTGCCTTCGGCAATCCCGGGTCGACCGGCGTCGGCCGCACGGATAGTTTCGACCTCGAGCGCATCGAGGTCATCAACGGACCGCAGGCCATGCTCTACGGCGGCGGTGGCGCGGGCGGCGTGATCAACGTCAATTCGAAGGCGGCGCCCTTCAACACAAAGCTAAAAGGTAGCGTGCTGTTCCGCGTTGACCAATACGGTTCGAAGCGCGGCGAGTTTGACCTCGGCTTCGGCCGCAAATGGTTCGGCGTGCGCGTCGCTACGCTGAACGAAACGTCCTCGAGTCGGCGCGTAAACATCGGCGGCACGACCTACGGCCAGTACGGTCAGCTCGCCTTCCGCTTTTTCCAAGAAACGGTGCCGACCACCATCCGGATCAGCACATCAACGACGTTTAGCCGCCGACGCATCAACGGGGGCCTCTCCCTCACTGCACCGCAGGTCTTCATCGCGGGTTCACTTGCTAAAGCCGCTGACTCGCGCAACGGGATGAACCTCCACTACCTGATGGCGACGAACCAGACCGGCGCCACGAATCCAGTCACGGGCGAGCCCTACAGCTATGGAGCGATTCTCAATGGAAAACTCAATTGGAACAACGTCGACTCCTTTGGCGCGGGTGCGCTTCAGGATCCAGTCAGCAACCAGTTATACACCGCGACCGTCGACACGAAATGGAGCAGCTGGCTGACGACTCAGGTGGCCGGCGGCTACGACAACTTCACCGAGCGCCGCATCAATTCCGGTCTCACTTTTTTTGGGCCTAACGCCGGTCTAAACACCACGTCGGACTGGGCGATGGGCAACACGCCCTCCGACGCCTGGCAGCCCGCGCGCACCAAGGCCGGACGTGTCGCCGCATTGATCACCAAAGATTTCTTCGGCGGGAAGGCAAAAACCCAAACGCTGTTCGGCACCGACTTCGTTCGCACCGACTACGCCATAATCAATTATAACTGGTATGAGGCGGATGCGAATTGGAATATCATCCTCGCGCCCGGCTCCACGATTACCTCGGCCAACTCGGGCCGCACGCCGCTACCGCAACAGCGCTGGTCGATCAACGATGGCCCTGTGCTTTATCCATTCGCAGATCCAAGCAAAGACCGCGCCGTTTACGGCGGAGTTAATTATGTGCGCGCGATCAACAATCAACCTCAGGCAAATCTAGTCACTCCCGCCAACCCTTTGGGTTTGCCGAACACCAACACCTACAACCGAACAAAAGTATTCAACAAAGCATACTACGGAGTAAACTACACCCAGTGGCTTGATGGGGCGTTAACCACACTGTTCGGCTTCCGCCAAGGCGACTACATCTCGGATCGTATTTCGTCGGGGAACGGAAAAAATCGCTGGATCACCAAAGGTTCCGCCACGAACTTTAACCTTGGCGTGGACTGGAACCTCAATCGCTGGCTGCATCCCTACGCCAGCTTCTCTGATTCCGTACAAGTCCCCTTCGTCGCTACCACCGATCCCCTTGGCGATACGATGCAATCCTCGCACGGAATCGGAGGCGAGGCCGGTCTGAAATTTAATACCACCGACCACCGCTTCTCCGGCTCAATCGCTGCCTTCAAAGTCACGGCGCAGAATGATATATATGGCATCAATGGCTCGATCGCACAGGGAATCAACCCCAGCGGCCTCAACGGCGGCGGGGGCGGTTCAAGCGTGAACGTAGATCGCGTGACGACCGGCCTGCAAGCGCAGTTCACCGCGGCAATCACGCGCAACTGGCGCATGCGTTTCAGCAGTAACTTAGGCGACGGCAAGATCGGTACCGCCAAATCCTACGATCAACTCTACAACGATCAGTTCTACGCAAATCCAGCCGGACAGGTCACCTACCGAAACGGCGTCGTAGTCTACGTTAAAGGCGATGCCACAAGCGCATTGGAAGCCACAGTAGTCGCCCCGACCGAACCGGGCGCGACTCCGCTCACCATCAACATGATGAGCACGCCCACCAGTATCTACTGGACCAATCCGAACCTGACCTCCGGTGCGATCAACAGCGGTTCTATCACGGCCAATATCCTGAAAGGCACCAAAAACACGGACAACATCAACGCCAACGGCCCCATCCTCACCGGCGCGACGCTGCTGCCGATTTCGAACCTGCAGCTTAACAAGCAACTCGCGGGCATCGTGACGCCCGGCATCATCGTGGCTACGCGCGTGGGCGACAAGACCGCTGGCTCGCCAGAGCGTAGCTTCAACTTCACGAGCGTTTACACGTTTTCCGAAACCGTGCTTAAGGGCTTCTCCATCGGTGGCACCGCTTCGCTCTCGTGGGGCAATCGCTCGTTTTATTATTACGCGACTCCCGTCACCACCGCGAATGCCCTAACCTTGCGTCGCACCATGTTCTACGCCCCCAATGGCCAACAGTTCAATTTGATCACCTCCTACGCGCGCAAACTAGGGCGCTACCACTGGAGCACTCAACTCAACGTCTCGAATATCTTCAATCACTACTTGATTCGGCTGGTGCCGAACGCCACTACGGGGTTCAACACCCCCACCGCGATCAACGCCACGTTCTACCAGCAGCCGCGTTCAATGATATGGACCAACACGATCAGTTTCTGAGGCTCGGCCTCTTAGCGCAAGTTTCAGCAGCCGGTCCTTTTTAACCGCTGATTTAGCTGATGAATAAGGATTAATAAGTCCTTATTCAAAAGCTTTTTCACTTCGGGCACGCGTGGATGGATAACGAGAAGTAATTTCACGATCTTTTAACAAATTAGCCCCGAAAGAAGACCGATTTATGATCAAACAAATTCTGGCGATTCTAGCATCGTGTCAGATGAACCTCTTTCGAAGCTTTACCACGGTATCACGTTTCGTTTCGACAAAAACTCCAGCATCGGAGCTCTCAAGCGTCGCTTGCCCTATCGGTTGCTGGTTTCTAGTCGCCTTCGACAAGTACAGTAGTTCCAAGGAAAAGCACGCGGTAAGAAAAACACTGATTCGGTTGGTTTGCCTGATGAGCCTGTTCACTGTGCCGCGCGGCGAGGCCGCGGAAAGTAAGCTCGTAAGACGGGACGCAGCGGGACGCCTCGTCATGATGCCGTGGAATGAGCAGGGGGATAAGATTCCGGACTTTTCCTTCTGCGGTTATCGAAATGGAGGCGTCAAGCTTCCTGACGTTCCAACCCTTGTTACGCTTGAGCCCAGTGGTGCTGAGGACGAATCAGTCCGCATCCAAGCTGCCTTGGATGATCTAGGGAAGAGTCTTGAGCAGACCCCAGATGGGCGTGGCGCACTCCTTTTAAGAAAGGGGCTATGGAGGGTTAACAAGCCGCTCACGATGTCCTACTCGGGTGTTGTGCTTAGAGGCGAAGGTGACGGAGAGGACGGAACCATCTTACTGGATACGACCAAGAAATGGGTGTCGTGTCTGATTGAGGTGAAATCCAGCCGTACAAGTTTCGAATGGCCGAAGGTTCCGTTGGGAAACATCCTCGATCAGCCCTATGTTCCTGTGGGCTCGACGTCTTTGCGTATTTGGAAGGAGACCGACAAAAGGTATACCCAAAAGCCTTGGACAGAA
>RGAX01000015.1 GCA_009919985.1 Opitutaceae bacterium | reverse complement strand
CTCTGCTACGCGGCCATAGCTCAACTGGATAGAGCGCCAGACTACGAATCTGGAGGTTTGGGGTTCGACTCCCTATGGCCGCACCATTTTTCGACGACCCTGCGCGATCGTCCCTGTTTTAGGATTTTTCGTTTTATCCCTTCGTTTTGCTGGCTTTTCGCACGGGTAATATCCTGGAGCCGATACGCTCTCGCATTTGCGCTTGGCCCAAAGTTGCAAATGTTGGCATCTCACCCATTGCGTTGCGCATCACCGCGCCTCCGTTCTCATCCAGCTCCTGCGACTTCATCTTTATGTTTAAGCCCAAAGCCTATTCCGTCAAAGCCTACGCCACGCCTAGCGCCACCGCGCCGCTCGCCGCTTCTACTATCCCGCGCCGCGAGCTCACCGATCGCGATATCCAGATAGAGATTCTCTACTGTGGCGTCTGCCACTCTGATCTCCACTTCGCGCGCAACGAGTGGCACTTCACTCAATACCCCGCCGTGCCAGGTCACGAAATCGTAGGCCGTGTCACCCAGGTCGGTCCTAAGGTCACTAAATTCAAGCCAGGCGACCTCGCCGGCGTCGGCTGCCTCGTGGATGCCGATCTGTCCTGCCCGCATTGTAAAAAAGGCCTCGAGCAGTTCTCGCCTACGTCCGTCATGACGTTCGGCTCCATGGACAAACACCTTAGTTTGCCCACCTACGGAGGTTATTCCGAGCGCATCGTCGTCGATGAACACTTCGTTCTCACTCTCCCGCAAAACCTCAGTCTCGCTGGCATCGCGCCCTTGCTGTGCGCCGGCATCACCACGTATTCGCCGCTGCGTCATTGGAAAGTCGGCCCCGGTAAAAAAGTCGGCATCGTCGGTCTCGGCGGCCTCGGACACATGGGCGTAAAGTTTGCCCGCGCGTTTGGCGCGCACGTCGTCGTCTTCACCACTTCAGAGAGCAAATGCGCCGATGCGCACCGACTCGGCGCGCACGAAGTCGTCATCTCGACCGACGCCGCCGCGATGGCGCAGCACGCAGGCAGTTTCGACTTCATCCTCGATTGCGTCTCGGCCGATCACGATATCAACGCTTACCTCGGTCTTCTCAGCATTGATGGTAATCTCACCCTAGTCGGCGCCCCCGAGAAACCGCTGCCCGTCGCTTCTTTCTCGCTGATCTTTGGGCGCAGGAGCCTCTCTGGCTCGCTCATCGGCGGCCTCGCTGAGACGCAGGAGATGCTCGATTTCTGCGGTCAGCATAACATCACCGCCGACATCGAGCTGATCCGCATGGACCAGATCAACGAAGCCTACGAACGCATGCTCAAGAGCGACGTGAAATACCGCTTCGTGATCGACATGGCCTCGCTGAAAAACACCTAAATCCCCCGCGTGTCTCGCGCCGTGCAACTCTGCTAAGTTGCCCGGTGCGAAACGGCGGTGATAAGGCTTCGCCGCTGAGGCCGCTTTTTTTGCGTGCCCCCGTCCACTGATTCTAAATGCCGGTGCTGCGCGCATGGCGGAGAGGGAGGGATTCGAACCCCCGGGACCTTTCGGCCCAATGGTTTTCAAGACCATCGCGATAGACCACTCTGCCACCTCTCCGCATTATGCATGCGACAACAGCTTTACTGGAGTCGCGGCGCTTTCAATCGTGTTTTTTGGCTCAGTCGTTTTTGTCCCCATATTTTTTGTGCGCGCGGCTACGACTCGTGCATTGCCCAAAGCGCAGCAAGTTGCAGATTAAAAGAGTGGTTGTGGAAAAACATCTACTCGTCGATGGGGCAAATATCTTGCATGCGTGGCCGGAGTTGCGGGCGTTGCTGCGGCGCGAGCGAACGGCTGCACAGGCTCGACTTGTGGGTGAGCTTGCGGCAATTCACGACGGGCAGGGCGTGCGCGTGACGGTGGTGTTCGACGGGAGCGGAGCCGAGTTGGAGCTCACATGTCCAGGTGGGCGGCAGACCTTTGCGGTGGTGCGTACGCCTACGGGAATGACGGCGGATGATTTTATTGAGCGTTGGGTGGGGCGCGTGGCGGCTGCAGAAACGTGTTGGGTGGCCACAGGTGATGTGGGCGAAGGCCGCACGGTTGCGGCGCTGGGCGCGCAGTGGATCTCGCCGGAGGATTTATCCGCTTGGGTGCGGCGGGCCAGTAGCAGCGTTTCGGCGCACGTGGCGAAGCGTAAACGCAACAACGATCGGCAGTGGGACTCGCCTTGAGCTCCCACGTGGCCTAAATGACGGAGAGGCTGTAAAATTTAAGAACGTTTTGTTGCAGAAAATCTGATGGCGAGGAGCACTTAAGCGTGAGTTGCGAGGCCTCGGTTGGCTTTCGGTTGGAGACGTTGATCGTGGAGAATTCAATTCTGTTGCGGGCAGCGAAAACGGGGCAGGGGAGAGGGACGTTGTTGGCGGGTGTTATCTTTAGTATGCAACGCGACTTGCCGCCGGAGGTGTTAGAATCATTGCGAGCACTCGCTTAGGGTTTGCTGGCTTGGGCGAGGCAAGTTGAGGCTGAAAGGGCCCTGCCCATGGGGCGCGGGGCTTGACAAACTTTCTACGCGCCCGATAGGTTCCGAGGTTCAATCAACCACACTTTGCGAAAAGGTGGGCCCTGCGGCCCGCTTTTTTTTTCCATAAAAACAACACTATGAGCAGCGAAATTCTGTCCGTCCTCGAATACATGGAGAAGGAAAAGGGCATTCCGCGTGCCGACATGATCGCTACGATCGTGAACGCGCTGAAGACGGCCGCTTTGAAAGGCATCAACTCCGGTCAGGAGCTCAAGATCGACATCAATCCAAAGAACGGTCAGCTCCACGCTTGGGCGGTGATGAAGGTAGTCGATTCAATCGGCAACCCTAAGACTGACATCCACGTAGAGAAAGCCCAGGCTCTCAAGCCAGGTGCCGTGGTCGGCGACGTGATTGAGCGTGAGGTCGATCCATCCAGTCTTGGCCGCATCGCGGCGCAGACGGCCCGCCAAGCAGTGATGCAGCGGTTGCGCCAATTTGAGAAGGACCGTATTTTCGACGATTTTAAAGACCAGATTGGTAACATCGTCACCGGCACCGTGCGCCGACGTGAGCGCAATGATATTTACATCGACCTCGGTAAAGCCGAGGCGGTCATGCCAGGTAAAGAGCAAGTCCCCGGCGAGGAATACCAAGCGGGGGATCGCATCCGCTGTATTTTGCTCGAGATCGAGAGCACCCCTCGTGGTCCTGAGATCATTCTTAGCCGCGCGAGCCCGCGCTTTGTGCGGCGCTTGTTCGAACTCGAAGTCACCGAAATCGCCGACGGTACCGTCAAGATCGAGGCCTTCGCCCGCGAGCCGGGTTATCGCACCAAAATCGCGGTCACAAGCGCGGATTCTAAAGTGGATCCCGTGGGTGCCTGCGTCGGTGCTCGAGGTGCCCGCGTGAAGACGATCGTGCGTGAACTCAACGGTGAGAAAATCGACATTGTAAAATATTACGCGGATCCCCGCGAGATGATCATCGAGGCCTTCAAACCTGCAGTGCCGCGCGAGATTATCATTGATGAAAAATCTCACCGCGTCCTCCTCAAGGTGGCCACGGAGGACCTCGCGATCGCGATCGGTCGTAAGGGCCAGAACGCCCGGCTCACTTCACGCTTAATTGGGTGGCGCCTCGACATTGAAGAATTCCGTGCCGCGGGTGATAATCCACGCGAGACGGCCATCTCTATGTTGGTCAAGACCTTTGAATTTGATGCCGTGATTGCGGGCCGTCTCGTCGACATGGGTATTAATTCGCCGGCTGCCTTCGAAGGTGTCGCTGCGGAGGACCTCGTCGGCGCTGGCTTCACCGAAGAGGAAGCGCAAGGCGTGATCGCCCGCGTTACAAGCTGAGCTGCTTATTTTTTTATAATCTATCCTGACGCCGCACTGAATGAGCACCCGTATCCACGAAATCGCGAAGCAATATAACCAAGAAGCCAAGTCACTCCTCGCTTGGCTGAAGGAGCGCGGCTACGTGTCGGCGGATACGAAATCGGTATCGAGCACCGTCAGTAAGATCTATTTTGACGAGATCGAAAAAGAGTTCGGCGCCAAGGTCGTCCCGGTGCCAGTCCCCGAGCCGGTCGCGCCCGTCGCGGCGAATGAGCCCTCTAAGGTGAAGATCCCCTCTGGCGTGTTTGTTAAAAGCACGCAAGATGTGGCCCGTGAAAAAGAAGTAGCCGCCCAAGCGAAAGCGGCCGCTTTGAAGCCGGCTCCTGTAGTTCCTGCGACGCCCGCTCCGGCCGCAGTGGTGGTTGCGGCTCCCGTGGCCAAAGCTCCGGCGCCTTTACCGCCGCGTCCTGCTTCGATGCCTCCGTCTGTGACGATGCCCGCGCCGATGGCCAAGGCCCCGAGCGCTCCGATCGCTTTACCGCCGCGTAGTGCTCCAGCGCCCATGGTGGTTCCCGGCCTCAGGCCTGCCCCAGTCGTATCAGCGCCTGCGCCTTCGCCGGCACCTGTTTTTGTGCGTCCTTCTGTTGCGGCGACTGTGCCCGCTCCAGCGGTTTCAACGCCCGCGCCCGCTCCCGTAATCGCCCCAGCGCCGCTCGTCGTGAGCAAAGCTCCTGTGGCTTTGCCAACTATGCCGGGCCGACCTGGCGCTTCGCCCTTGAAGGCCCCGCCGATGCCCGGTGCGGCATCAACTGCAGCCGCCTCTTCCGGTGCCTCGACTTCTGCTTCCTCCGCATCCGTCACCGTCACGCAGGTGGGTGATGTGAAGTTGATCAGCATGAAGCCTCCGGTGATCGTGCGCGATTTCGCCACGGCTCTAGGGATGCGTCCGTTTCAGTTGATTTCCGAGCTGATGCAGATGGGCATTTTTGCCGCCATCACGCAATCGCTCGACGAAGCCGTTGCCGCCAAACTCGCCGAGAAACATGGTTTCCTCCTCGAGGTTAAACACCGCGGTGACCCCGCTGCTGCTCAGGCTCAGAAAGAGAAGAAGGAAAAGAAGCTCGTCGTCGAAGACGACACCAATGACTTAGTCATTCGTCCTCCTGTGGTGTGTATTTTGGGCCACGTCGACCACGGTAAAACCTCGCTCCTCGACGCTATTCGCAAGGCCGATGTCGCCAAAGGCGAAGCTGGCGGCATCACCCAGCACATCGGCGCCTACCAAATCGATTTTAATGGCCGTAAGATCACCTTCCTTGATACGCCCGGCCACGCTGCGTTCACTAAAATGCGTTCCCGTGGCGCCAGTGCTACTGATGTTGCAATTCTGGTCGTTGCGGCCGACGACGGTTTCATGCCCCAGACCGATGAGGCCCTGAAAATCGCGCTCAACGAAAAACAACTGCACCCGGAAAAATTCGCGCTCCTAGTCGCCGTCAACAAGATGGACGTCAAAGGCGCCAACTTGGATCAGGTCAAAAACCAGATGCAGCAGCGCAACATCGCTCCCGAAGACTGGGGTGGTGATACCGTGACCGTGCCCGTCTCCGCGATGAAAGGCACTGGTATCAATGAGCTGCTCGATATGATCATCTTGCAGGCCGACGTGCTCGAACTTAAGTCCAACCCGAAGGCTGACGCCAGTGGCGTCATCATTGAATCTCAAGTCGACGTCGGTCGCGGACCTCTAGCTACCGTCATCGTTCAGCGCGGCACCTTGCGCGTCGGTGATTGTATCGTCTGTGGTCCAAACTGGGCCAAAGTGCGCGCCATGTTCGATGACCAAGGTCGTCCGCTTAAAGAAGCGCCGCCCTCGACCCCTGCGCGCGTGATCGGCTGGAACGGTACGCCCGATAGTGGCGCTACCTTCAAGGTCGTGAAAAACTCTCGCGAAGCCGAAAAACTCGCCGAAGAAGAACAGTACCGTCTCAAGAAAATCACGACCACCGCGGACTCTGCGCCTAAGGAAGTCTCCGTCGATACCCTCTTTGCCAATATCGCGGCCACGCAGCAAAAGACCCTCAAGGTTATCATTAAGACCGACGTCTTCGGCTCGACTGAAGCGGTGCGCAACATCCTCGAAGGCATCAAGAGCGTGAAAGTCTCGCTCGAAATCGTCTCTACCGAAGTCGGTATCATCACAAAAAACGATGTGCTCATGGCTGGTGCCGCTGGCTCCGTCATCCTCGGCTTTAACACCAAGCTCGAGAACGGGGTGACCCCGCTCGCCAAGCACCACAGCGTGCGCATCGAGACCTACGCGATTATTTACGAGCTCGGTGATAAAGTCCGCGAGATGATGGCCGACCTGCTCGATCCCGATCTCAAGGAAACCAAAACCGGCGTCGCCGAAGTGCGTGCCACCTTCCCGCTGGCCAAGGGCTTCGTCGCCGGCTGTCTCGTCACCGAAGGCAAGATCAACCGCAACGCCTCCGCTCGCGTCCGCCGTGGCAAAGAAATCCTCCACGAGGGCAAGATCGGTACGCTCAAACGCTTCAAAGACGACGCCAACGAAGTCCGTGCGGGCCTCGAATGCGGTATCAAACTCGATGACTTCAACGGTTACCAAAAAGGCGACCTCATTGAATGCTTTGAAGTGCAAAAAGTCCGCGCCGCACTCTGAGTTGCATCGCCCGCCGCGTGCGGGCGATGTGAGTAGATATTTTCCGCTACTGCGCTCCCTCCAAGTCGATTAGACCCTGTAAACGCCGTGAGTAACCGTACCGTCCGCATCAACGAGCTCATCCACCGTGAGCTGAACGATATTTTGCGGAAGCATTATCAGCACGAAGCCGTTGCGATCACGGTGACGGAAGTCCGCATCTCGACCGACCTGCGCGACGGCAAAGTCTTTGTTGCGATCCTCGCCAACGACGACGACGAGATCATCCGCCAGATGGCTTGGCTGCGCCGCAAAGCTCGCGACATCCGCGAGGAGCTGGCCCGACGCATCACGCTCAAATTTTTGCCTAAACTCTCCTACGCTATCGACGAAACGACGCCGCGTAGCGCTCGAGTCCTCCAGATGCTCGACGATATGGTGCGTGCAAACCCCTCGTTGGCGGAACCGCCTGCCCCGGCCGTTTCGCTACCTCAGTCAACGCCACCCCCCGCCTCCTAAACGTGGCGAAGTATTTTCCAGTCCTAGCGGAGGCTTTTGGCCGGCTGAGAACTGAGTTGGCCGGCCGCCCCATCGCGATCATTGGCCACGCCCGGCCCGATGGTGATTGTATCGGATCCCAAGTCGCACTCGCTCGCGTGCTCGCTGCTGCGGGTCATGATGTGATCTGCGTTAACGCCGACCCTGTGCCGCGACGACTCGCTTTTTTGACGCAGGGTCTGACGTTTTACCGCACCGATGATGTGGTCGCACGCAACGAGCGTCGCGCGGCGATCTATGTTGATTGCGCGGATCACGCGCGTGCCGGCGAACGTTTGAAAGCGCACTACGCTGCACCCGCGGCGTGCGTGGACCATCATCTGTCTAACGGCGGTTTTGCGACGCTCAATCTCATCGACACTGACGCGGCTGCGACCTGCGAAATTCTCGCGGGAATGTTTCTTGATGCCGGTTTACCGCTCGATGCGCTAACGGCACAGGCCTTGTACACGGGTATCGTGACCGATACGGGCCAATTTCGGTTTCCAGCGACCTCGCACCGCTGCTTTCTGCTCGCGGGCGAATTAGTCCAGCGCGGCGCCTCTCCGGCCGTCGTGGGCTACGAACTTTACGAGCGTGAAACCACGGGTAAGTTGCAGCTCTTGCAGCGCTTCTTGGCCTCGTTGCGCGTGGAGTGCGATGGACTCGTCTGCGTCGGTCGTTTACCGGCTGGCATTTTTGCCGAGACCGGCACTTCGGGTGAAGATACCGAGGGAATGGTTGATTACGCGCGGAGCATTGAAGGCGTCGAAATCGGCGTGTTGATCGAAGAGCGGCCCGAGGGCGTGGTAAAAGCCAGCCTCCGCGCCAAAAACGCGGCTTATCGGATGGATCGTATCGCCGCGGCGTTCCATGGCGGCGGCCACGCCTGCGCGGCAGGTTTAAGTGTTAAAATGGAAGCGAATGAATTTTACACTCGTCTGCTCGATTTGCTCCGTGAGCAGATTCGCCTCGTCGCTTCAGGCATAAAGGAAACCTAAATCATGCTCGTGCCCGCCAAAGAACTCGACGGCATCCTGCTGGTGGACAAACCGTCAGATCATACCTCACACGACGTGATCGCGCGACTGCGCGGTAAGCTCAGGATGAAACGCATCGGTCACGCGGGCACACTCGATCCGATGGCGACCGGGTTGCTCGTGGTGCTGGTCGGTAAAGCGACCGCCGTTTCACAGTACCTCATCAGTCTCGACAAAGAATACACCGGCACGATCAAGCTCGGCATCACCACCAATTCGCAGGATGCCGATGGCGAGGTCTTGGCGACGCGGCCCGTCCCCGCGTTGACCGAGGCGGACGTGGCCGCGGTTATTAAAACCATGCAAGGCGACCAATACCAGATGCCGCCGATGTTTTCTGCGATCAAGATCGACGGTGTGCCTCTCTACAAATTGGCGCGCAAGGGCGAGGAAGTCGTCCGCGAACCGCGCTTCATTCGCGTGATGAGTTGGGAGATCACGCGTTTCGCGCTGCCGGAAATTGATTTTCGTGTGCGCTGCACGAAAGGCACCTATGTGCGCACGCTCGCGCACGATCTCGGGGAAAAACTCGGCTGCGGCGGACACCTTTCGGCCTTGCGCCGCACGGCGACCGACAAGCTCACGCTCGAGCGCGCGCTCACCCTAGATCAGATCAACGCTCTCACGTTGCCTGAGCTGGAAAAACATTTACTGCATCCGCGCGACGTGGTGCCGAGTATCGCTTTGTGAACCCCATGGTGCAGTCCGCCGGCCTCGCCCACGCGTCGCTTTCGCCGCGACCCGTGCACCTTGCCATTGGGATGTTTGACGGTGTACACCTCGGTCACCGCAGCGTGATTGAGGCAGCCGTGCAATCGGCCAGGCGTAGCGGCGGAATCGCGGCGGTGCTCACGTTTGCGCCCCATCCAAGTGTGTTGTTTCGTCCGGATAATCCCACGCCCCTGATCATGGACATGGAGACGAAGGCGGCGTGCTTACAACAACTCGGAGTTGAGGTGTTGATTGTAGAACCCTTCACGCCGAATTACGCGAAGATCGCGGCCGAGGAATTTTTGCCGCATCTGCGCATTCATTTACCGCTCTTGGCCGCAGTCTATGTGGGCGAAAACTGGCGTTTCGGCCAGGGGCGGCGCGGTGATGTAACGTTGTTGATTCAAGAAGGACGTCGACTTGGGCTGGGTGTATTTAGCGCGCCGCGGGTGAATCTCGATGGGGAACCGATCAGTAGCACGCGTATCCGCACGCTCTTAGCGGCGGGGGATGTCGTGACGGCGAATCGCTTGTTCGGCCATACGTATGCGGCGCGCGGTGTGATTACCGCGGGGAAGCGTCTGGGCCGCACGATCGGTTTTCCCACGCTCAATGTAGCGTGGTCTCCGGCATTGCGGCCTAAGTTTGGCGTGTACGCGGTGCGAGTTTTGGGGAGCAAATCGGCCGTCTCGCTTTGCGGTGTGGCGAATTACGGTTTACGGCCGACGGTGGAGCAGGTGACGCTACCTTGCTTGGAGACGCATGTTTTCGGGGAATGCCCTTTTGGCGAGGGTGATGAAATCAGCGTCGAGTGGCTGCGTTTCCTGCGCTCGGAGATGAAATTTTCTGGGTTGGAGGAATTGATTCCCCTTTCTGCTTTTTGGGGACCTTTAGCTCAGTTGGTTAGAGCGTTTCGTTGACATCGAAAAGGTCACTGGTTCGAGTCCAGTAAGGTCCACCATTGCAGCGCTTTACGCGAGTTGGGGAACGCTTTGAAACCGGTTAAGTTATCACAGGTGATTCGCGGCCCTCAGGGTCGTGAGGGCCGCGGTAGTTCGATCAATGGCCGTTTTTGCCGTGTTTGGTGCGGAAGCGGGCGAGTTCTTCGTAGGCTCGGGTCGGGTCGCCATAGACGTTACCGGCGTGATCTCGGCCGCGGGCGAGGTACATGTGATGCCAGGAGCCGATTTGTTCGTGGTTGGCGCGGGTGCGCGTGCTCACAAAGCGCATCGTGTAGCCGCAGCGACGTTTGGTGCTGAGATTCGGTTCGCTGCCGTGGATGATGCGCCCGTCGTGGAGGCTGCATTGATTGGCGTCGAGTTCAATGGGTACCACGTGCGACATGTCGCGTTGGGAGGACTTGATCTCGTCGTTGAAGACAGCTTCGCCGGGTTTGAGATCATCATAATCGGAGAAACCCATTTTGCCGCTCGAGTGCGTGCGAGGAAGGACTCGCATACAGCCGTTTTCGGTGGAGGAAGGGTCGATCGCGAGCCACACGGTCACGACTTCCATGGGCTTGATCATCGTCTGCCAATAATGCGAATCCTCATGCCACGGGACGCGTTTGCCGTTGCCCTTGGGTTTGCAGATGAAGTGGCTGGCAAAAAGAGCGATGTCTGGTCCGATGATCGGCTCAACGAGGTTCATGATCTCGTCGGCAAACAACCATTGGAAGAGTTCTGGATGTTGAAAGTGCGGAACGTCCATGGATTCGGGGCGGACGTCGGCGCTGAGGTTGTTGAGAATGTTTTCGAAGCAGTTTTTGAGACCAAGAAATTTGGCCTCAGGGAAAACTGGTTTGCGGAAGACGTGATAACCTTCGCGGTGGTAGTTTTCGACGTCCTGGGGCGAGATGCGGTGGTGCGGCAGGGCCAGCGTGGGGGAGTTCATTGAGGAATAAGTAGGTGGGTTAAAAACTAAAAAAGTGGGATTCGAGAAGTCTAGAATGAATACGGGCTCAAGGGGACGGGAGTAACGCAGCGACACTTGGGTCTTTGAGGTTTTCGGCCGTGGCAAGCACAACGCCCGTGTCGACGGCGGATGAAACTTTTTTACCCTGCAACGATTCGACGATGGTTTTTACCCCGAGGTAGCCCATTTTTACGGGGTCTTGGAGGATGAGTCCTTGCAGGTCGTGGTGTTGGAGGGCTTCGACAAATTTTTGGCTGTTGGCGAAACCGATGAGGCGCACTTTACCGCCGCCGAGGCCGATATTATTGAGCGCAAGCAGCATGCCAGCGGTGGTGGATTCGTTTGGAGTGAAGATGCCGTCGACTTGGGTGCGGTAGCGGTTGAGGAGATTTTGTGAAGCGGCCAAGGCCGTGTCGCGAGTGGCGCCGCCGTGTTGGTTGGAGGAGATGACTTTTATGTCGGGAAAGCTGGCCGCTAGCTCGGAGAGAAAACCTTCCTCGCGTTGCTCGGCGCTGGCTGCGCCGACTTGTACGCGCAGCAAGATGACGTTGCCTTTGCCGTTTAACAAAGTGCCCAGCCGCCGAGCGGCGAGTCGGCCGCCAGCGCGATTATCTGTCGAGATGACGCTGATCGGAGCGGTCGAGTTTAAGCCGGAATCGACGATGGCGACCGGAATGCCTGCGCGTACCGCTTGCTCGACGGGAGCCACCAGCGCGTGCGCGTCGAGCGGAGCCAATACGATGCCGCTCACGCGGCGGCCGATGAAATTTTCCACGACTTGCACTTGCTGGTCGCGGTCGTCTTCGCGGAGCGGACCTTTCCAGATTATTTCTACGGCAACGCCGTTTTTCTGAAACTCCGCTTGTGCTCTGAGCGCTCCGGCGTGAATCAATTTCCAATATTCGTGCGTGGTTCCCATCGGAATCACAGCAATCGTGTAACCTCGATCCGCTGCCTTTAAAGCAGCGGGCAAGGCGATGTGGATGACAAACAACAACCAAAGCAGGGGTAGCTTCATGGGGTAGGGGTTGCGTCTACCGTGTAGATTTGGAAGCGGAAGGCGATACCGCAAAAAGAAGAAATGAATGAATATACGAGGGGATTCTGATTTTCTTTCTCCGGGCCGCGTCTTTAGCCTAGCTATGTTACCCATGTTTTTACCCCGTGTTTTTAGTTTTATGCTGGTGGCTGGAATTGCGGCGTCAGGCCTGATGGGGGCTGATGCGGAGAAGCAGTTAGGTAAACTTTCCACCGATACGTTCGACACACAGGTTCGGCCGATCATTAAGGAGTATTGTGTGTCGTGCCACTCTACGGAGAAACAAAAAGGGGAACTCGATCTCGAGCAGTTTGCCACTTTAGCTGACGTAAAACGGCATCCTTTGGTTTGGAAAAAAGTCGCGGAGCAACTCGCCAATGAAGAGATGCCGCCAGCCGATAAACCCCAGCCCAAGGAAGCCGAACTCGCCCGACTCACGGGCTGGATTGATCACACGCTCAAGACCCTTGCGCAAGAGCGCGCGGGTGATCCGGGTCCAGTCGTCTTGCGCCGCCTTTCCAATGCTGAATACACCTACACGATTCGCGATTTAACGGGAATCGATTCACTAGATCCGGCGAAGCAATTTCCGATCGATGGGGCGGCAGGCGAAGGCTTCATGAATACGGGACAGGCGCTCGTAATGTCGCCTTCGCTCGTCACCAAGTACCTCGACGCGGCGAAAGAAATCTCCGAACACGCGATGCTGTTGCCCGATGGGATTGAGTTCTCCTCCGGAACGAGCAGACGTGATCAAACCGATGCATTAATGGCGAAAATCCGCGCGATTTATGCGACCTACACCGACGCGCGCGGTAGCTCAAAAGTGAATTTGCAGGGAAATATGGTCGAAACGAACTCAGGTGGTCGACTCCCGCTGGCGAGTTACTTCAGCGCTTTGCTCGAGGAAAAGGCCGCACTTAAATCGGGCGTTAAGACGGTCGAGAACCTCGCACGCGAACGCGGGCTCAGCGCTAAATATCTCGCCGCTCTTTGGACGATGCTCGAGTCGCAGAAATCATCGTTGGTGCTGGATGAAATTCGTGCGCACTGGCGCTCGGCCAAAGCTGCCGATGTCGCTGCGATCACTAGCGTCATTGAGTTGTGGCAACAGGCACTCTGGCGTTTCAATAGCGTGGGTCACATCGGAAAAGTCGATGGACCGAAGTCTTGGCAAGAAGCGGTGGAGCCCTTGACCTCGCGGCAAGAACTACGGCTCAAAGTCCCGCCGGCCGATGCCGATGGCAACGTTACGCTGTATCTTTTAACCTCGGATGCGGGTGATGGAAACGCCCAGGATGCAGTGGTCTGGGAGCGTCCGCGCTTTGTTGCGCAGGGTCGTCCGGATTTACTCCTGCGTGATGTCCGCGCTGTGAGTCGAGATTTTGCCCAACGCCGGGCGCTGATCTTTGCGCAAAGCGCTGGCGCGCTGGCCGCTGCGGCCCAGGCTGAACGAGCGGCTCAAATCGATCGCGCTCAACTTGCCCGAGAGCATGGCGTCAGTGACGAGGCCTTGTCCGCTTGGTTTGATTATTTGGGCGTCGGTGAGGCCAAATCCAAATTCGCGCTAGAACTACTCAAGCAGCCGATTGTAGGCCGGGGTAATTTCCCGTTTATCCAAGGCTGGGGCGAAGGTGATTCACCGGTCATCTTGGCGAATGCATCGGATCAAATCGTGCGCATTCCAGGGGCAATGGAACCGCATAGTATAGCGGTGCATCCTTCGGCGCAAAGCCAGGTCGTGATCGGCTGGCGCAGTCCCATCGCGGAAACGTTTCGCATCGATACGACGGTGAACCATGCTCATATCGGCTGCGGTAACGGCATTCGCTGGGCCTTGGAGCTGCGTCGAGGGCAGACCCGACAAACGCTCGCCCAAGGGACGCTGGCCGCAGGTAAATTAGCTAAAATTGATCCGATAGAATCGGTCGGATTGTTGCCCGGTGATTTGATATCTTTGCTTATCGGCAGCCGAGGCGATGCTGGCTGCGACCTGACGACGGTAAATCTCACACTCACCTCTGCCGGAGTTCAGCCCCAAACTTGGAATCTCGCCGATGAGGTCTCAGGCACTATGATTGTTGGCAATCCCCGGGCCGATCGTTTTGGCCACGCTGGGGTTTGGCAATTTTACACCGAACCTGAGAATCTGATCAGTACGCCACAGCGGATAATTCCCGCCCGCTCGTTGTTGGCGAAATGGCAAACTGCGGGGGATCCCACTAAGAGAGCAAGACTCGCTCAGGAGATTCAAAATTTGCTCATGGGTGGCCCGCCGACTCGGGCAAACGCGGCTGCCGCTGCAGACAAGACCGTTTCACCTGCGGTTAAGGAAGCTGAAGCTGCTCGCTTAAATTTGTATCAGGAATTAGCGGCGTTTGGCGGACCGTTATTTTCTGAACGTCTTATTTCAGTTCAGGAGCACCTAAAAAATGATGCGAAACCGGTGAACGAGTTTGGCCTAGAGCTAGCGCAGTTCGGTCGGCCTTTTAGCGGTGGCACGAAGATCGATGCGTCGAGTTTGGCAGTGCAGGCGCCTGCCGTGATCGAGATTAGACTCCCGGCTGAATTAGTCGCGGGCAGTGAATTTGTGACCAGTGGCACGCTCGACGCAAAAGCTGGGGCCGAGGGCAGCGTGCAACTTCAGGTCCTCGCGGCCAAACCCGATTATGCTGCAGGTCGCCTAGCCAACGCAGTACTAGAAACCAATGCGAATGGCCTGTGGACCGCGGGCACACGTAAACCGGTGTATTCGGCGCCAATTGTAGTCCACGAACATAGCGTGGCATGGACGCGATACGCGGAGGGATTCAACGCGTTTCGAGATTTTTTCCCCGCCGCTCTGTGTTATCAGAAAATTGTGCCGATTGATGAAGTGGTGACGCTCACTCTCTTTCACCGTGAAGACGAGCCACTCAAGCGTCTAATGTTAGACCAAGCGCAGAGTTCAAACCTCGATCGCCTCTGGACGGATCTGCATTACGTGAGTCAAGATGCGCTTTTGCTGGTCGATGTGTTTGAGCAACTCTGGCAGTACGCAACGCAGGATGCGGACCCGAAGGCTTTTGAGCCCATGCGTAAGCCGATCAATGAGCGTGCGGCGGCGTTTCGGCGTATGCTGAGCGATACGGAACCTCGTCACGTGGAGGCGTTGGTGGCCTGGGCCGAGCGGGCTTATCGTCGTCCGCTCACCTCCTCTGAAGCGGAGGCCTTACGCGAGCTGTATCGCACCTTACGCGCTAAAGATTTGCCGCATGCGGAAGCAGTGCGACTAGTCTTGGCACGCGTGTTGGTCTCACCGCATTTCCTTTATCGAGGAGAGACGCCGGGACCGGCACTGGCGCAGGTGCCTTTGAGTGATCGGGAGTTGGCCACGCGCTTAAGTTATTTCATGACGTCTTCACTCCCGGATGACGTATTACTCGGAGCGGCGGCGGCGGGTCGGCTGCATGAGCCTGCTGTTATAGCGACGCAGGCGCGACGTTTGTTGAAGGATGAACGCGTGCGGCGCATGGCGATCGAGTTCGCCTGTCAGTGGCTGCATATCCGAGATTTCGACACGCTCGATGAGAAAAGCGATAGGCACTTCCCCAGCTTTGTCGGTTTGCGTGGTGCGATGTATGAAGAATCCATTCGTTTTTTCACGGATCTTTTTCAAGGGGATCGCTCGGTGCTTTCAATTTTGGACGCCGATCATACCTTTCTCAACGAAGCGCTGGCGCAACATTACGGAATTCCCGATGTGAAAGGCGAGGCGTGGCGCCGCGTCGAGGGAGTGAAAGCCTTTTCCCGCGGGGGGATTTTAGGGCAGGCAACAACGTTAGCGAAGATGTCGGGCGCTTCGCGCACGAGTCCAATCTTGCGGGGTAATTGGATCGCCGAATTTATCTTGGGCGAAAAATTACCGCGGCCGCCCAAGGATGTGCCTCAGTTGCCGCAGGATGAGGCGACCGAGTCGCTTACCGTACGCGAGCTTACCGAAAAGCATACCTCTGATCCACGCTGCGCCAGCTGCCACGCCAAGATTGATGCCTTTGGTTTCTCGCTTGAGCACTTTGACTCGATCGGGCGCTGGCGTGAGCGTGATCTCGGGGGCCGTCCGATTGATGCTAAAGCTAAAGTGGCGGACGGCACGCAAATCGAGGGTTTGGCGGGCTTGCGGGATTATCTCGTGACCAAGCGTCGCGATGCGTTTCTTGCTCAATTTAACCGTAAATTGCTCGGCTACGCCTTGGGGCGCTCGGTGATGTTATCGGACGAGCCATTGCTCGAAGAGATGCGTGCGCAGTTGCAGGCCAATGATTATCGGGTGAGTGTTGCGATCGAGGCGATCGTACGTAGCCGCCAGTTTCGCGAAATTCGCGGTCGCGAAACCCAATACGAACAGTGAGTTTGCTTTTACCCACTCCATGAAAACCCATCAGCTATCACGTCGTACTTTTTTGCGCGGAGTCGGAGTCACGATGGCATTGCCGTGGATGGAGTCGCTCAATGTTTGGGGCGATGAGCCGCGCGGCCGTGATGCCGCGAGCGAAGCCCCGGTGCGTTTGGCGGTGCTTTTTTCCGGCAACGGGTTTCACAGTAAAGAGTGGTGGGCCAAAGGCGAAGGCGAAAACATGGAGCTTGGCCAAGTACTCGCGCCGCTCGCCGCGCACCGAAAAAAAATGCTTTTCGTGCGCGGCCTCTACAACGAACAGGCGCTAAAAGGGAATATCCATAGCTCTCAAACCGGAAACTTGCTCTCGGGTGCTCCGCTCGCCTCGGGCGGTGAAATTCGTTCGGGTACCAGCATCGATCAACTGCTGGCTCAGCGCTACGGCAATTCCACCAAGGTTCCCAGTCTCGTGCTGGGTTGCGAAAAATCGAATCCTTCGGTGCATAAAAATTACTCGATGCTCTACAGCTCGCACATCTCGTGGAGCTCACCGACGACCCCGACGCCGTTGGAAATTTATCCGGCGCTGGCCTTCGATCGCTTGTTCAAAGACGAAGTGCGCCGCGGCGATCAAAGCGTGCTGGATGCAGTCCTCGAGGATACTAGTGGATTACGTCGTCGTCTGAGTAACTCGGATCAGCAAAAACTGGATGAATATCTCCATTCCGTGCGCGATGTGGAGTTGCGGATCGAAAACGCCGGAAAGAAAGGTGAGTTGCAGGGTTGGCGGCCGACGTTAGCGAAACCGAACATGGCGAGGCCGGCTGATGGTATCCCGCAAGATATCGGCGAGCACATGCGGCTGATGGCAGATATTCTGGTGTTGGGATTTCAGACCGATGCGACGCGCATTACCTCGCTCAAGCTCAATAACGATCACTCCTCGCTGCGCTTTCCAAATCTTGGGGTGGATTACATGATTCATCACCTGCTTTCGCATTCCGATTCAGTGGACTGGCTTAAGGTAAACCAGTTTTTCACGCAACAGGTAGCTTACATCGCGAGCAAGATGGATGCGATTCAAGAGGGTCCGCGCACGCTACTGGACAACAGCATGGTGCTTTTTTGTTCTTCGATGCTGACGGGCAATCACGAGGCCCGTCAGCTCCCTGTTGTTATGCTCGGTGGCGGTGGTGGACGTATCCAAGGTGGACGCATCCTCGACTATACCGGTAAGCCCGACCGACAGATGTGCCGACTTTATCTCTCCATGATGGACAAAATGGACGTGCGTTTACCGAGTTTCGGCGACGCCACGCGTCCGCTGGACGAGGTCTGATCAGCTCGTATGGCGGCACAGAACGGGCCTGCCGCAAAAAAAAGCGGTCATCTTTCACCTCGTCGCTCTTGAAACAGGGGGATTTTTTGTACCCAGTGGCTACATGCTTCAATCGCTGCATGTTCGCAACCTAGCCCTCTTGGAGGAAGTGTCCCTCGATTTCGAAGCTGGCTTTACAGCCGTCACAGGCGAGACCGGCGCAGGTAAGAGTATTTTACTCGGGGCCCTCGGATTGCTGGCGGGCGAACGCGCCGATAAGACCATTATTCGCCAAGGTGCCCCTGCGTGTGAAGTCGAGGCGGCGCTATTTTTTACGAAACCCAAGGCCATTAACACCGTGCTCACGGAGCTGGAACTGCCGGAATGTGAGGACGGGTTGATGATCCTCAAACGTAGTGTCCCCCGAGAAAAAGCGCCGAAAATCACCGTCAACGGTAGTCTGGCGACTTTAGCCGTGCTGCAACGCCTAGGCGAACATTGGGTGGATTTCCACGGGCCCAGCGAGCCGCGTCGCTTACTCAAGGACAGTTGCCAACTGGAACTACTCGATCTCTACGGCCGTGCCGCGCCCGCTTTGTCCGCCTATCAGCAAAAATATGGGATCTGGCGCGAACGTTGTCTCGATCGAGAAAAAATTCTTGGCGAAACGAAACTCTCCCAAAGCCAACTCGAGTTTTTGCAGAATCAACTCACACGCCTAGAGGCACTCGAACTCACCCCCGACGCAATCGAAACGCTGGAACGTGATTTCAAGCGCATGAATCGAGCGCAGGAATTGATCGAACTCACCCAGGCGCTAGCCAACGGCCTCGTCGGTGAAGATGGCGTGCAAGGACGCGTGGCCGGGTTATTGCGTGACGCCCGCACGCTTGAAGAAATCGATCCTTCGACCAAAACGCTCGCCGAGCGACTCGCGGCTGCCTCAATCGAAGTTAACGATCTTGGGGCGGAATTCGCGGCGCTGGGCGCGGAACTCCAATTCGATCCCGAGCAAGCAGAGCAACTGACCGAGCGCATCAACACCTGGCTCGAGGTGAAGCGAAAACATGGCGGCGACGTAGTGGCGGTGATCGCAGCGCGCGATGAATTGCGACTGCGCCTCGAAGTGCAAGGTGACCTTGAGGGCGCGCTCGCGCGATTGGAAAAACAGATCGCTGATGCGGAGCGGGCGCTTAAAAAGGAAGGCGCGTCCCTGCGCGTCGTGCGCGAAAAGGCCGCCAAGGAGCTCGCCAAGATTGCCGCCAAGGGGATCGTGCAACTCGGCTTTAAGAAGGCGGATTTCCAAGTTCGCATCGTGGCTCTCGCGCAACCCGGGCCGACCGGCGATTGCAGCTGCGAATTTTTGTTTTCGCCCAATGTCGGCGAGGCGCCGTTGCCGCTCAGTCGGATCGCATCAAGTGGCGAGTTAGCGCGTGTGATGCTGGCGTTGAAGACGGTGTTGGCCGATTTGGATGCTGTACCATTACTAGTTTTTGATGAGGTCGATGCAAATGTCGGCGGCGAGATCGGACGCGTGGTCGGAGAGAAAATGGCGGCGATCGCGAAGAATCATCAGGTGTTGTGCGTGACGCATTTGCCGCAAGTGGCTGCGCAAGCGACGTCGCACTTGGTCGTGACGAAAGATCAATCCAAGGATCGCGCCGTTGTCGGTATCGCTCCGATACAAGCCAATCGAAAGGCGCGTGTTAGTGAGTTGGCGCGGATGTTGGGCGACCGTACGGCGAAAAGCGCACTGGCCCATGCCGAGGAATTACTCGGCGGTTAACGGGCTGAGGAGTTACGCGGATTGAAAGCTGCGCCACTTCGCCAAAGGACGAACAGCCAGGGCGATCAAGGCGAGTTGGCTCACAACAAAAGTGATCAGCGCCATGAAGGCCGAATCAGTGAATCCGTAGCTGTGGAGGCCGACGCCGAGCATGTTGGTGCCAAACCAGCTCCAGCTCGTGACGACGTTGCCGAAGACGGCGAGGGCCATGAGACCACGGGCCTTGATGAGGCCACCCCAGCGGGCGTGCAAAATCAGGGCGTTCCACAGTACGATGATGAGCGCACCATTTTCCTTCGGGTCCCAGCCCCAGAAGCGACCCCAGGATTGGTCGGCCCAGATGCCACCGAGAACGGTGCCGACAAAGCTAAAGAGTGTCGCGAAACAGATAATGCCATAAACCATGCGCACGAGAGCTTCGGCGCTGGCTTTGTCTAAAGAGCGGGTGAATCCACCGCGGAGAATGTAAATAATGGCGAGGAAACCGGCTAGAAAAGTTGCGGAATAACCGATGGTCACAATGACGACGTGGGTCGCCAACCAGAAGTTGGAATCGAGCACAGCGCGCATCATCTCGAGGGTGTCGCCAGTGAGCGAAAGGTGATGGGCGATGAGTAACGTCGCGAAACCGGTGAGGCCCGCGGCGACGCTGCCGATGGCGTTTTTGAAGATCGCCTCAAGGATAAGGCAAAGTCCGACGCAGCCCCACCCGATGAAGAGCGCCGAAGAGTAAAGGTTGGTCACGGGAGGGCGATCCTCCAGCCACATGCGCGTGGCGATGCCGGCGGTCGTTGCGAGCCAAGCCAAGAGGATTAAATAAAAGGCAGCGCGGCCGAGCATTTCCGGCCATTTCAACCATGAGAAAATAGCGATTAAGAATGCGCCCACATAAAGTGACATGCTGCTATAAAAAGGCGCGGTCGCGTTGAAACGGGTCTCGGTGTCGGATTTCTTGAGCTGCCCCGCAAAGCGTTTCGCTACTTGGGTGTGGTAGAGCTCGAGGAGCTTGTTGAATTGTTCGGGCTGTCGTTGGCGCCAGGCGTATCCGAGGCCGGCGTAGGCTAGCACACTGGAATCCACTGAGCCGCGTTGGAAGGCTCCGAGCAGCGATTGGCCGGTCGTCTGCCAGGCCGTGTCTTCGGCGACTTCGGAGGTGGGCGGAATAGCCAGGAAGTTGGTCGTTTCGGACATGAAGAGATAGCGTTGGCCGAGCTCGATCATAGCTTTGGCTGTGGCTTCGTCGTGAGGTTGTCCGGCTTGTTTGGCGCGGACGGCCGCGACGCCGGTGGGCAGGAGTTTTTGGAAGCGTAAAAGTTCGGCGAGGAAGTCCTCTGTCGTCGGTGGAGCGAGTGTGTGTTTTAGTTGTTGGTAATGAACGAGGGCGTTGTAGAGCTGGAGTACAGCGCTTTGAAAGGGCGTGCGCACCGCCGATTCGACTGGGCCGGCAAGGCGGGCTTGGCGCTCAAGCTCGGAAACTTTTTTTGCGACTTCGTTGTAGGAGAAGCGCTTTTTCCCGTCGCCATCTTCGGCTTTGAGTTCGAGGAGCGCGAGGACGTCAGGGTGAACGACCTCAAAGGTTCGGTACTGGTCGGCGGCGTTGGAGTTGAAAAACACGTCGAGCAGCCATTCGGTTGGAGTTACTTTAACGCCGGCGGGGGTCACGACCGTTTGGCGGCCTTGAAAAAGTAACAGGGAATTTCGCGCGACGGTGTCGAGGGGTTTTAGGCGACCGTTGGCAAGCACGGGGAGACGGCCAAAACCGGTGAGGTCAAAAGCCGTGGTCTGGCGGGGCGGCAACAGTGTGCTGCCAAGATAGAGTGCGCCGAGAAGCAGGACGAGAAGAGGAATGAATTTTTTCATGCGACGGCGGAAGAGGCGGGACGACGGCGGGCGATGAACGCGACCAGATGGATGCCGAATTGTACGATGAGGCCGAGGGTCATGAGCGCGCAGGCGATGTAAGGAAGTTGCCAACTAGGATTGCGGACGACTTGTAAGATGGTTGTCTTGTCATCGTTTTCAAAACCGGCCTGGTAGAATGTGAGCCCAGCGTAGCGCAGCGGGTTGTTCATGTAGATGAGGACCTCGCGATCGTCGCGGCCATCGGGCGAGTTGAGGCGAATGCGGCTGGAGAAATTTTTGGGGATTTCGGTGCCGGCGTAGCGGTCGTGGGAAAATTTGATCAACGTGAGCGAATAGGGTTTGTAGCTGCGTTCGAAGCGGAAGGCGATTTTCCACGAGCGGCCGGCATACTCAAAGCTTTGGGGAGGGAAGCGCGGGTCGGCGGAAACGAGCCACGTGCCGATTGGGCCCTCGGGGCCTGCGAGTTCGATGTAGGCGGCGGGGGCATTGCGCTCGTTTTGTTTGTAGGTGAGCGGGAGCGGGGTCGCGGTGGCTTGGAGTCCGATGCCGGTCGTCGCGGGGGTCGCTGTGGCGCCGGGGGTGTTGGCGTCGCGGGCGGCGAGGGCGGCGTTGGGGTAATAAATCTTGGGGACGACGCGGAAAGGAAGTTTCGCTTGTTGGATGGGTTCTACGCGGGCGACAAATTTTTCGGGTATGGCGACAACGTCGTCGAATTTCGGGTCGGTGGTTTCGGTGATCGCGAGTTCGTTGGAACGGTAGCTTTCGGAGAAATTTTTGGTTTCACCCTCGTCAAGGCGGAGTGCGAATTCTTCCTGCCAGAGGCCTGTTAGGAGTTCGCCGATGAGCAGGAGGATGAGGCCGACGTGGGTGAGCCAAATACCAGATTTTTTAGCGGTGAGTTTGAAGCGGTAGACTTGGGCGGAGATGAGGTTGATGAGCAGGAATCCGCCAATGAGATAACCGCCGGGGAAGATAGGCACCGGGATGTCGCCGATGCGCCACATGACGAAGAGCGAGTGAAAGTATTTCTGTTGGACGGCCCAGATGCCGAGATTCACCTGATCTAGGGTCGCGGCGAAGATCAGCAAGATTGAGAACGCGATCAGCACGACCGTGAGCTTCAACGAGACGAAGAAATCGCGGAACTGGCGGATGAGGTCGCTCATGGCGTGGCGCTAGAGGCGCGGATGGTTTGGAGGAATGTAGCGAAGGCGGCTTGTTCGCGGCCCACGAGGGCGGCGGGGCCGGAGAGTTTGAAGAACCACGTGGCGTTGCCGACGGGGATGATGGCGCCGAGGACGCGTTGCGGCGTGGTGGAGGAGCCACCGGTGAAATCCACGGTGGTTAGGTGGAGGCCGTTGACGTCGAGATGGTTGGTCGCGCTGGCGAGTTCAGCAGCGGCGAGCGGTGCGAGTTGGATTTGGCCGCGCCAGCGGTTCACATTGGCGAGATCCCCGCCTACATCACCAGGGAATGCAGTAATGGAAAGATCAGCGGTGGCACCTGAGTCATCAGTGATCGCGTAGCTACCTTTGCGCATGGCGGAGATGGGTTTGGCTGTCCATTGGGCTGGGGCAGTCCAAGTGAGGCCGGGTCCGTTTGCGGTGGTAACAGCGGTGTTGGCCATGGTCGCACCGGGGGCGTTGGCGGCGCTCGCTGGAGCGGCGGGCATCGCGGGATTTTTTTCCTTGGGTACGCGATAGGTGGTGATCTTAGAGTCGCGACAAGACGTCAGGCCGAGCAAGATCATGGCGGCGAGAGGAAGCAGGCAGTTGCGCATGGAGGACTAAATAATCCTCCAGCGTGGCGAAAGTTCAACTCTAACTCTGCGAATTCCGTACC
>RGAX01000140.1 GCA_009919985.1 Opitutaceae bacterium | reverse complement strand
ATCATCGGCGCCGATGATGCGATGATTCGCAACTTCTACGCCTCACTCGCCGCGCTCAAGCCCACCGAGCGCAATCCCCTCATCGCTCTAGTTGTCAGCGACGAAGCCGCCACCTACCGCCCCGAGATGCAGTGGCTCTCCCTCCAACTTCAACTCCTTGGCCACCGCGTATTTTGCATCCGTCCTGAGGATATTTTTCCGCTCGAAAACTCCCTGTTTTTTTCCGCCGACGGCAATCCCGAGAAAATCGATATCATTTACCGTTTTTTTGAGCTCTTCGACCTCACTAACCTGCGCACCCAAAACTTCATCTTCGAGGCCTGGGCGGCCGGAGAAGTCGTACTGTCTCCGCCGATGCGGCCGTTCCAAGAGGAGAAACTTTCCCTCGCGCTCTTTCATCATCACCTGCTCGCCGAATTTTGGATCGAAGCCCTCAGCGCCCGGACCCTGAAAATCCTCCGCGAGCTCATCCCCCCCTCCTGGATCATGGACCCTGCGCCTCTGCCGCCCGGCGCCGTTCTCGATGGGCCCCGCGCCGCCGGCCGCGCCCTCAGTACGTGGCTCGACCTGGCCCACGCCACACAGAAAGAGCGCGACCTCATCATTAAAATTTCCGGCTACCACGAGACCGCCTGGGGCGCCCGCAGCGTGATTCTCGGCAGCGATTGCTCGCGCGAAGAATGGCAACATGGCCTGGCCCACGCCCTCGAGCTCGCGCCAACACACCTGCACGTCCTCCAAGCCTTCAAAAAGCCCCGCCGCGCGCGCCACCGCGTCTATCGCCCCACCGCCGCCAATGTAGGCGGGGTGAAACCAACCCACGAAACCTCGGCCTCCACCGTGATGAGCGCTGTCGAAGTCGACGGCCGCCTGCGCCTGTGCCCGTATTATTTCGTGGTGGGGGGCCAGACTCGGCTCTCCGGCGCCTTGGCCACCTTCTGCCCGCCCGATAAAAAAATCATCCACGGCATGCAAGACGCCGCCCTCCTGCCGAGCAGGGTCGTTTAAAGGCAACGCTTAGGCCGCATAGACTTCCGATTCTTCACTGACGAGCTCTCGACACCTCGACAAACAAGTTGCCGATGGCCAAAGTACGCTTGGCGTTAGCTATAGCTAGATCGCGGGTGAATCCGGTCAACCGATCCAAGTCGCCACTGAGCGCCTTTCCCCACCGCTCAGTCCAATTACGCCCGACCGATTCATTGGCCCAAGCAAAAGCCCGTTTCTCCCCTTCACCCTGTTTGATCGCACGGAAAACGATTTCCTGCCACAAAGTTTCAGCTTTGCTTTTAATTTCGTCCAGCGCCACTTCGCGATATTCGCCGTTGGCTTCACAATGAGCGGCGAGACTTTGAAGAGTCTGTAGCGCTAGCCATTCGGCCCGCGCCTTACACCGCTCGCCGGCACGGCGGCGAGACTTGCGTTTTGCGAGCTTGTGCGCCTCACGCACCGCGAGGAAGCCCGCCAAAGCCTGCGCCGCCCACTGCTCCGCCGAGGCCCGCTCGGTAAAACCAGTCTGCTCGCGCTCGACGGTGGTCCCGCGCGCGGTTCCACGCCGGAGGACTTGCGCGGTGTAACCGCCCGCACTTTTGATCACGCAGCAGGAAATTTTTTTGGACCGACTCATAAATCTGATTTTTGAGGCAATTGTGGCTAAAAAATGGGGTGCCGAGAGCGACGAAGAAAATGGCTATTATGCCCGTGATCATTGCCGCAATTTTGGCCTATCACATTTAGAAGCGGAATTTGAAAGCAAAACTAATGGAAAATTGATGCAACGACTGCGCATGCTTTTCATTGGAAGCAGACCGGTTAAATTAGCCCGGCCCGAAACCCTTTCACGCCTTGTCCCAGGTCTGCCGCAATGTCACGAGATTGCGCACCCCGACCGCCTGAATCGTCTCACTCAACGCGTAGTCCTGCTCGCCCGGATGAACCACGTACACGTTCGACAACTTAAGATCTCGGATGGAATTAAGCATCGAAGGCGTCGTGCCAGGGCTATTCGAGGCCTTGAACTCAAACCCGTAGCGCTTGCCCCCGCGCTCCACGACCAGATCCATTTCATCGCCAGCGTGTACCGAATACGTATAACCTTCCTCATCTGGCCTCAGGCCCAGCACCCGGATTACCTGCTCCAGCGCGAATCCTTCCCACGAGAATCCATAAATCGGATGACGGCTCAATTCGAGTGGGGAGCGAATCGCGAGCAGCGCGTGGACCAAACCTGAGTCCCGGAAATACAGAGTGGGGCTCTTGCGCAGCCGCTTGTTCAAATTGCTATGATAAGGCCGCAGGAGCCGGATCAAAAACATCCCCTCAAACAGTTCCACATACCGCTGGATGGTTTTCCCGTCGACCCCGAGCAATTGCGCCGCCGGCGCATGATTCCAAACCTTCCCGTGGCAATTCGCCATGTAGCTCAACAGCTTTCGCAGTGACGACGGAGCCATCCGCGTTTCGGCCAGTTCTCTCATGTCCTGTTCAATGACGGATTTCAGATAATCCAACCGGCGGTGGTACGACGTCGCCTCGTCGCTCAGAAACGCCCCCGGGAGCCCTCCCTGCAGCCACAGCGTCTCGTGATACTGCGGCTCAATTTCCGACACATTGAATCCGCCCAGATCCACATAGGCGACCCGGCCGGCCAGACTTTCCGATACGCCTCTGACCAATCTCGGAGCCGCGCTGCCGAGCAAAAGAAATTTCGCCGGATTATCTTTTCGATCCGCGAGGTACCGCAGGAGAGGAAATAACTTCGGCATCCGCTGCACCTCATCGATCACCACCAGCCCATAGAGTTTCCCTAGTTCGCCCTGCGCGTTTTCCTCCAGCCTCCGCTCGTCCACCATGCTCTCCAAATCGAAATAGTTCTGGGCTGCTGCCCCAAAGCCCTTCGCTAGATGGCTTTTCCCGGCTTGGCGCTGACCGAGCAACAGGCAAACCGGAGAGCGATCCAGCGCCTCCGAGACGTTCTTACGCAATTGAATACGAGGTATATCCATTCGTGCTTGAAAAAAAGGATTACTAATCCTATTTTGTAAAGCGTAATGAATCGCCTTCGCCAAGGCCTGCTGCCGCTGGAAGACCTCGACGCCACTCAATTCGAGGCCTTTGTGCTGCATTTTTTGGCGTCCAACATTTCCCTAGCGGTCATCGACCGTTCCCAGGAAGGAACCCAAAAAACCTCCAAAGCGGCCCGCGATCAAATCACCGCCGCGACGCTCTACGGCTCCTCCGGTCCCGCCGGTCAACGCGACATCGACATCAAGGCCGTCACCGAAACCGGCGCAGAATGGGTTTTCCCATGCAAACACTACACCAACCCCTTTGATTGCGCGAAAGCCAGGCAAGCGATCACCAAAGCCGAGTTGGAGTATCCGGCCGCCGAGCGCTACTTTCTTGTGCTCGGTAGCGAACCAACCCCCGAGGTTCGCGACGTGCTCGACTCCCAACCAAAATGGGAACTCTGGGGTCCGTCCGAACTGAGCGTAAAATTCTTCAACGAGGTATCCCGGCCCAAGCAGATTGAGATCCTCCGCCGGGTGTTTCCGCAAAACAGCGACGCGCTGATCGCGTGGCTCTATCCCCAGCACGACGATATCCTTGTCAGGACGGATCAGTATTTCGAACGCTGGTTGGACGAGAAAAGTATTTTCAACCATCACGCCACGCTCGTTGGCCGGCAAAAATCACTGCAGGCGCTCCATGACTTTGTGGAGGATCCAGAACTCCAAGCATTCATTCTGTCGGCTCCCGGCGGAGTCGGCAAAACCCGCCTCCTGCGTGCCTTGGGCGATACGTTTTCGTCGCAGCATCCCGCCAAAAAACTTTTCTTCATCGATCCGTTTGCCCGCCCTGCGACTGGTTCCGATCGGCTCCGGGCCGCGGACAAGCATGAATTCGTCGTCGTGCAGGACGATGCGCACCGCGCGGAATCTCTCCGCCCGGCCATCGCGGCCGCCGTCATCGAGAAAACCGGCAAGCTTGTCTTCTCCACCCGGCCCCAAGCGGTGGAAAACCTCCGGGCGTGGCTGTCCCGCGTGGGTGTGGAGGACGCCCGGATCAAGGTGCTCGAACTGCATGAACTGGGTCGCGAAGATCTCGTGGCGCTGGCTCGGGAAACCCTGTCTCCCCCGCAACAAGCCAACGCCGAACTGATCGTCGACCGAGCGCACGGTTCGCCGCTCATTGTTTCGGTCGCCGCCCGCCTGATCGCGAAAGGCCAGTTCACCGATTATCTCACCTCGGCGGATTTCCAGCGGGCCGTATTCGATCGTTTCGAAAAGGATGGTTTCTCCGGCGTCGCTCCCGCCGGCGCGGAACTGCTCCTCCGTGACACCCTCCGGCTGGTGGCCGTCCTGGCGCCGTGGAAACAGCAGACCGTTTCGATCGACCTAGTCACCGGCATTCTCAAATGCGCTCCCCGCCAATTTCAGGACAATTTCGATCGTCTGCGCGCGGCCGGCCTGCTCGTCGAGACGAGCGAGGGATGGCGCGTGATCCCCGACCTGTTGGCCGATCATCTCGTTTACCGTGGATGTTACGAAAAGAACGGTCAGCTCACACCCTTTGCCCAGGAACTCCAATCGAAGCTGCTCGCGATCGCCACCGGCACAATCCTCCGCAATCTCACGGAGGCCGAATGGCAGGCCCAACTCGAAGGCCGACAGATCGAGTCGCTGCTCGATCCTTTCTGGGCCAAGATTCGGGCCGATTTTGCCGCGACCGATTTTTTCGATCGTTCGCAGCTCATCAAAGAGTGGGCACGGTTCGGAGTGCTCCAGCCGCAGCGAAGCCTGCTCCTCGCCCAATTGGCTATCGAACTCACGGACGCGCCCAAACCGGACGGGCGCTACCTTGCCTTATCACTTCATAATCATGGACAGGTCCTGGGCCAACTACCGAGCCTACTCGAACCGATCGCAATTTATCAGCCTCAATTTCGCACCGCCGCATTGAACCTGTTATGGCAACTTCATCGCCTACGGAAGAAATTCAATGAGGGCGCGCAGAACGATCCGCTCAACGCGATCGGCAAGGTTGCCAAATACCGAGTGCGCCTGCGCGGCGACACCTCCCTGGCCGTCGTGGAGTGGCTGGCCGGCAAATTGAGCGGCCCCGACGCTGCGGCGCTGTGCGAGGAGCCGTCGCCCGCGCTCGCGGTCATTCTGAAGCCCGTGTTCGAGCACGATGGGGAGGACAACTCCATGCCGGGAAATACAGTTCATTTCCGCAGCTGGGCGCTCAACGTCGAAACCACGCGAAAAGTCCGTTCGCGCGCCTTAGAAGTGCTGGAAACACTGGTCATTCCACGGGGAGAGATCGCCGTCCTGAATGCCCTCTCAGTTCTAACCGCTGCCATCGACGTCGTGAGACGACGGGTCCGCATGGAAACCGAGGATGCGGTCCAAACCGAATGGTGGCCAGAACGGTTGGCCGGTTTGTCGCTCATAGAAAAAATCCTAGCGCAGACGGATTCTCCACTGGTCATCTACAAGATCGATCACCTGCTGCGAAGTCCGGCCTACCGCGACGAGCAAACGGAATTCAGGGCTCAGTCCATCCGGCTGCAGGCCATGATTCCGGACAACGCACAGACGCGGCTGACCCGGGTCCTCCTCTCGAACGGGCATGAAGAGTTTTTTCACCACCCGCCGCGCGAAGAGGGAAACATCGAGGAGCAGTTCAGGCATGCCGAGAAACGCTGGCTGGAATTGACCAACCAAGTCGCGTCAGAATTCTTGTCGAAACACCCCTCCGCGTCGGAGTTTCTGGCGTCGGCCGAATCGGTGGCGAACCACTACGCGAAAGCCGGCGTGCCGGCGCAGTTTTCCGATCTGTTCACGGCCGCGGCCAAGGTAAACCCGGCACTCGCCGCGGAGTGCATCGATCAACTCCTCGCCACAGCCTATTCGCCTCTCGACACCTGGTGGGACACTTTGTTTGCGACGCGTCCCGACGTGACCGACCCACGCTTCACGGCCTGGGCTCGTTCGGTCCTGCGCTCTAACAACTTCGTTCGTTGGCGAGCATTGCACAACACGCTTCGCTGGATCGGTGCCGATGGGCTGACGCCGGAACTAATCCGGCAGATCGCAGAGTGGGCGGGACGCCTCGACAACTCAACCCTGCCCGAAGGCCTGCTCTCATTTCATTGGACGGGCTTCGGAGGGAAACCGCTGGACAACGCCGTCCTCGAAAACCTCGACCTCGATCACTTGTCCGACGACAATTTGGTGCTGATTTCGGATGCGCTGGAAAAAATCCAATATAAGAAAGAGGGAGAACTCCCGCCAGAGTTTCTCAAAAAGTTTGTCGGGAATCTCGAGCGGGTCGCGCGCCTCGACAAATTTGACCAGCAACACTTCCTAAAGTATCTCGCCGCACACGAGCCGCGCGCTTTCTACGACATGCTGCTGGCGCGAGTTCGGAAAGGATGGGTCGAGGGGGCAGAGCAAATTGATTTCCGGCCGATTTCTTACTATCCACACTACGTGCTCGTAAGGCTTCCGGACACGCCAGGTTATGACGAATTGGCCCGAGCACTCTTTGCCGAATTGCGCGCCAGTCCCGAGAAGCACCGCCATCATTGGCAGCAGTTGTTCCAGATCGCCGTCCTCCAGGTTTCGCCAACCGGATTGGAAATGATTCGAGCGTGGGCGAACGCGACCACCAGCGCCGCGGATCTCGCCTCGCTTATCGAGACGATGAAATTTAAAGGCTCCCTGATCATTTTTAGAGAGCCTGAACTGACCCGGAAAATACTGCACGAGATCCCGCGTCTCGCCCCAGGTGAAACCGAACGCTTAATTTGGGACTTGGGCCATACGGCATCCCCGCAAATAAGAGGATATACCCATCACGCACTAAATCCGGAGCATCGCTATTACCGCGTGGAAGCCGCCAAGGCCGCGGCGGTGCACGCTACGGATCCGGACCTCGGAGCGTTCTACCGAGGAATTATGAAAGCGGAAGACGGCGAGGCGGCGCGTAACCGACGTTGGGTCGATCTCCAGCTTTCCGATTGGAATTAGCCTGAGTCGGTAGATGCGACGAAGCTCAAGCCACCATCACAATGTAGTATTCGGTTTCGTCGATTACCTTTGGGATGAGTTTCCACCGGTGCACGTTGGCCACTGGAAAAAATCGAGGAGTTCCCACCGGGCGAAGCTGACGGCTGGCGCCAATAGATTCGCTTCTCGAAGTTCTCGATTCCATCTAGGGCAGCTGAAGCGAATTGATGGCCTAAAAAATCGTTGCTGACACGGCACTTAAATGGCAGGCTTTAAACCAAAATGTGGGTCCTCGCGCCGGCGCTATAATTTAGCGCCGATCCTATCA
>RGAX01000139.1 GCA_009919985.1 Opitutaceae bacterium | reverse complement strand
CCTTCCTCTTATCGAAGACGCGTGTCAGGCGCCACTCGCTGAGTGGCGTGGTCAACCCGTCGGCACACAAGGCCTCGGCGGTTGCTTCAGTTTTCAAGCGAGCAAAAACCTAACCGCCGGAGAAGGCGGCGCCATTCTGACCAACGACGACGCCTTCGCCGATCTGTGTTACAATTATCATACCCCAGGCGGCGGACGCCCTGCCCCGAGTTCCGGTCGCGGCGCCAACTACCGGCTTACCGAATTTCAAGCAGCGCTTCTGGTCAGCCAAATGGCTCGACTCGAAAACCAGGCCCAAACCCGCGACGCCAACGCCACCCATCTGAGTGCACTGCTTCGTCAAATACCCGGTATCACCCCTGCGGCCTTAACTTCAGGAAGTACACGTAGCGCGTGGCACCTCTACATGTTTCGCTATGACGCCAAAGCCTTTTCCGGTCTACCTAGAGCGAAATTTATCCAGGCTCTCGCCAAACAAGGCGTCGCCGCCAGCAGCGGCTACACACGGCTTAATACCTCCGCCCACGTGCTCGCTCTCGCGGGCAACCCACACTACCAACGCATCTATGGCAAAACAGCACTCAAAGCCTGGATTGAGCGCAATGCATGCCCCGTGAATGACGTGCTCATCGAAGAAGCCCTCTGGTTGCCACAAACCAAGCTCCTGACCGACCGTACCGAGATGGAACGCATCGCCACCGTTATCACCGATGTCCAAAAGCGCTCCGGCGATCTCGTGCGCACATGATCACCCGCAAGGTCTGAACACATCATCTTCCTACATCCCCACTCAAAGCGTCCATCCCATGATAATCATCACCTATCGCCGCCATGTACGCTTTGCCCTTGTTCTTACGTTTCTTGCCACGTTAGTCCAGGCAGCCACCTCCCCCAGCACAGCCTCCTGGCGGGTCGGCACTGGACGAGAAATCATCACCCCTCCAGCTGGCGTGTGGATGACCGGATACGCTGCACGCACCCATCCCGCCGATGGCACCGCGCAAGAGCTCTGGGTCAAAGCCCTCGCTTTCGCCGATCCCGGCGGCAAACGCGGCGTACTCATCACGCTCGATCTCTGCGGCATCACTCGAGAAATCACCGCCCGCGTCTGCGCCCAACTCGAGAAAAAACACCAACTACCTCGCGCTGCGGTGATGATCAACGTATCACACACCCATTGTTCGCCATGGCTTGAAGGCAGCATAATTGGCTTACGCATCTTGCCCGCCGACGGGCTCGCCAAGGCCAACGCCTACCGCCGCGATTTAGAACAAAAAATAGTTCGTGCCGCCGATTACGCACTCTCGCATCTCGTACCGGCCACGATTGCGTGGGGTGAAGATAGTGCGAGCTTCGGCGTGAATCGTCGCGAAAACCCCGAAAAAGAAATGCCCGCCCGCCGCGCCGCCGGAACCCTCAGCGGCCCCAGTGATCCACGCGTGCCGGTCCTAGCGGTACACAATGCCAGCGGTGCGTTAACCGCCCTGCTCGTCTCCTACGCCTGCCACAACACCACTCTTTCTTTCTACCAATGGCACGGCGACTACGCAGGTTGCGCACAAGCCGAACTCGAAAAACGCCATCCCGGCGCGACCGTATTATTTGCCCTAGGCTGCGGCGCAGATATCAACCCAAACCCACGCGGCACCGTCGAGCTCGCCGAACAACACGGTCTCGCCCTCGCCGACGCCGCCGACCGCGCACTCGGCCGTCCCATGACGCAGATCCAAGGAAAATTTTCCGCCGCTGCCGAAGAAATCACACTCACTTACGCTCGTCGCCCCAGCAACGAGCAGATCCTCGAGGCGCAGCAAAAAGAACAGCCCAACCGCGAGATGCATCAGGCGTGGGCCGCCGCCATGAACGACCAGATAAAAACCCACGGCGAAATCCCCCTAACTCACGCCTATCCCATACAAGCTTGGCGATTGGGTAATCTCGCTTGGGCCGCACTCGGCGGCGAAGTCGTCGTCGATTACGCGTTGCGTCTGCGCGCCGAAAACCAAGGCCCGCTCTGGGTGTTTGGCTACAGCAACGATGTCATGGCCTACATCCCCAGCGAACGTGTCCTAGCCGAGGGTCGCTATGAGGGCGACACGTCCATGATTCCCTACGGTCGTCCCGGCCCTTGGTCCGCCGGTCTGGAAGAAAAAATCGTGAAGAAAAGCCACGAATTACTCGATCGTACGCAAACGCGCTGAACCAAGACTTATTTTTTCTTAGCCTTGGAGCCGGATTTTTTCTTCAGCTTCGGCAGGTCACTTTGCTTGAGCTGGAACCGTTGACTGGCCTTCAAATCACGAATGGTCGGTAAATATTTTGCTCCCATCTGACCAACGCCGCAGATTTTGGCCGCGGCGCGCAACCAGAATCGCTACCACAAAAAAACAAAAAGCTTCGGACCCGAAAGTCCGAAGCCTAGTTCTAGCGAAAAAAGCCCGATTAATTATCGGGTATTCTTCTTGTCGCGCTTGGCCGCTTTTTTCTCAGCCGCGGTTTTCAGAGGCGCTTTCTTGGTCTGTTTCTTTGAGTTTTGGGATTTAGCCATAGCGCACCCTGTCGTACTCCACGCGACGAAGCGAGGGCGAATACCCCAGAACAAATCATTTTGCAGCTCGAAAAACGACTGATTCGCCTCAAAACTTCGTGGTTTGATCTACGCAGGGCAGCCAGTGGTACTGACCTGTTTCATCTTTCGTTGCCACCCGGTGCGTCGAGCAGCCAGCGCCAGATGGGAAATCGTTCGATTCCCACTGGTAATGACTGGCCACGAGGCGGTGCCGTTTCCGAAAGCAGAATCCGCCGCGCATCCGGAAAGAGCGCACCGGCCTCGGACAGTGATCGTACTTTGCGCTCAAACGTCTTAGCCGACGAAATATCCGCGGTGACTTGCACGAGACAACGCGTGCCGTCAAAGGCGGTCGCGAGAAAGTCAACCTCATGACCCTTCGGCGTCCGAACGTAAGCGAGATCGCGACTCTGCCGGGCGAGTTCGCAGGCCACCATGTTTTCGAGGAGGTGTCCGCGATCTAGACCGGCCGAAGGACTGAAGGCTTGGGCCAGCCCGTGATCGGCCAGATACAGTTTGCGGGGGTTGACCTGACGCTGACGTTCGGAGCGGGTAGACAGCGGAACCGTGAAGACCAAAAAGGCGTCTTCTAAATGTGCGAGGAAGGCGAGCAGGTGCTCCTTTGATACTCCGATCCCTCGGGAACGGAAATCCGCATAGATCTTGCTTACGCTCAGTGCGGTGGCGGGTGAACGCAATAGTTGGCGCACCAAAGCTCGCAGGGCGACCAGATTTGCGATGCCGTGCCGCTCCGCCACATCGCGCAACAGCACGCTGTCCACATAACCTTGGAGCAAACCGACGCGATCACGCGCGGCGGTGAGTTTTCCCGCCTCCGGAAAACCGCCGATGGCCAGATAATCGTCGAACCGTGCGAGCCAAGCCGATTGCTCCGCCGCGCTGGTGAGTCGTCGCGCCGTCGGCGGCATGGCGCCGACCGCGCAGGTAAACTCTCGAAAACTAAACGGCGTGATCACCGTTTCCAGCGCGCGGCCTCGCATGGCCGTGGCCACTTCCCGACTCAACATCCGCGCCGACGACCCGCTCAGCAACACTTCGACATTTTCGGTATCGATCATTCGTCGGACAAAACGCTCCCAGCCCAGAATGACCTGAATTTCATCTAGGCACCAAGTAACCCGCGCCGCTCCGCGATAGTGGGGGAAGCTGCGATAGTATTCTTCAAGGATGGCTCCTAACTGTTCAGCCTCCATCGCGCCCAGTCGCTCGTCCTCGAAATTGAAATACACTAAGCGATCCCGCGCGATGCCCTCCGCCAGACGATCAGCCAGAAACTGGTAGAAAAAAGACGTCTTGCCTGACCGGCGCATCCCGATCACGACCCGCGCTTTCCCCTCCAGCCGTGGCGCCACCGCGTCACGACGCGTCAGGACCGGAAACGGAATCGTCACCGCATCACCAAGCTTCTGTCGAATCACCTCCGCGAGTTGGTCTTGGATAAAGACCTAAATTGATGAAAAGCGGTCTCAAGTAACGACCGCTTTTGTGGAGTTGCTATGCTGCAAATTAAATCACTCGAGTATATTACTAAGAACGTTTCGTCGCACCTTATTTTGTGCGCAGAGGCCGCCGCCAAGAAAAAATTAAACCCCCGCGGCTCAGCGCGGGCAGCTAATTTATTTCTTCAAGCTCGCGCAGAAACGGGCGAGCCGAGTGACGCCTTTTTGAATGATGTCGTCACCCGTCGCATAGCTGAGGCGCAGATAACCTTCGGCGCCGAAAGCGCTGCCAGGGACCGCGGCGACTTTTTCCTGATCGAGCAGGCGATTGCAGAATTCGACATCGCTCAGACCAAAACTGGAAATATTCGGAAAAAGATAAAATGCACCTTCGGCAAGTAGACAGGTGATGCCGGGAATCTTGTTCAACTCGGCGTGGAGGAATTTGCGGCGACGGTCGAACGCCGTCATCATGAGCTTCAGCGCAGCGGAGGTCTTTTCCTTTTCCTTTAAGGCCGCGAGCGCGCCGTATTGGGCGAAAGTCGTGACGTTAGAGGACATCTGACTCTGTAGCTCCGAAATCGCCTTGGCAATCGGCGCGGGCGCGAGGGTCGTGCCGATGCGCCAACCGGTCATTGCGTAAGTCTTGGAGAAACCTGCGACGGTAATCGTGCGCGCCTCAGCTTCTTTGCTGAGCGTCGCGATACAGGTGGGTTTGACGCCGTCGTAAACGAGGTGCTCGTACATCTCGTCGGAGAGAATGTAGAGGTTGTGCTTGATGGCCACGGCCACGATCGCCTCAAGCTCTTGTCGGGTATAAACCGCTCCCGTGGGATTAGACGGCGAGTTGAGAATCAGCAGTTTGGTGCGTGGCGTGATCGCCGCCTCGACCATGGCCGGGGTTAGACGAAAACCTGTGCGATCATCCGCGAGGACAAATTTCGGCGTCGCTCCGGCCAGTTTTACCATCTCGGGATAACTCACCCAGTAGGGCGCAGGCACGATGACTTCATCGCCCGGCGAACACGTCGCGAGCACGCCGAGGTAGCAGTTATATTTACCGCCGGGTGACACAATGACCTGAGAGGGTGCGGCTTTGAGTCCGTATTCGGCGAGATAGCGATCGACGATTGCTTGGCGCAGCGGCTCGATGCCAGGAGTGGGCGCGTATTTCGTCTTACCGCCTTTAAGCGCGGCGATACAGGCTTCTTTGATGTGCTCGGGTGTATCGAAATCGGGCTCGCCTGCGGCGAAACCACACACGTCTTCACCCGCGGCCTGAAGCGCTTTGGCTTTCGCGTCGACAGCAAGAGTCGGCGACGGCGAGACGTTACGAGCCCAAGTAGATAGAAGCGGAAGAGTAGAAGACATCGGCGTGAAGAAATAAAACTAAAGAGAGCCAGAGCACGCAAAGGCAAGCTCCACCGAGCTCTTCGACAGCGCGCGACAGATCGCTCCAGCCGTAGGACGCCAACAACCGCTTAACGCGCTGAGCGTTTTTTCTTCGCGCTCACGGTCGCTTTGATGGGTAAGGCTTCGATGGCGCGGCGTACAACTTCCCCGATACTCGCGCGCTTCTGACGAGCAACCCGCTTCAGCACACCGCGCTGCGCATCGGCCACGCGTACGGAAATTTGGCGAAACGGATCCGTCGTGAATTCACAGCTCGTAAAATCAAATTCATCCACGGCGAGACGTACGACTTCACTGACAGACTTGAGATTTCTTTGTCGGCGCAGCGACTCGATTTTAGCGATAAGAGAATCGGGCAAATCAAATGTGAGCGGTGACGAGTTGGAGCGGGAGCGGGTAGCCATAACGTTGGGGTGATTGAAGGCGGGGTAAAGAATCCATACCGTGCCAGCGGGCCGCTGCTCGCAGCAATAAAAAATTTAGGTCGAAGAGCAGCGCAGCGCCCATTCATAGGCCTCAAACGGCGAGCCCACCAAACGCCAAGCTTGTGCAGATATTTCGGGCACCGCAGTGCGCATGTGTTGAATTAATATAGTGTCGACGCCAGCCCCTGCCCCACCCGTGACGTCCACATCGGCATCCCCAAGATAGAGCGCTTCGTGAGCCTTCAAACCAAGTCGACGCAAGATCTCGCGGAGTCCGGCTGGATCAGGCTTGTGCGAGGGCAAATCATCACCGCACACGACCTCAGTAAAAAATTCCTCCAAACCATGAAGCGTAAAAAGATGCTCTGCGCTCGCTCGATCTCGTCCAGTCCAGACGGCTAACGCAACGCCGCGTGATCGCAATTCACCCAACATCTCCTTGGCTCCCGGAAAGAGTTCAATAAGATGGTGGTTATCGCGGTGAAATTCATGCAAACGGGTCAACGCCGCAGGCACGTCACGCGCATCAGCGAGGAGGCCTTGAAAGATCTTCTCCGGTGGGCCGCCAAAATGAGCAAACATCTCCATCGTCGGCTTTCCGCCAAACGGCCCCAAAGCATGAGAAAACGCCCGCAACACCAACGGCAGGCTGTTCAGCAAGGTACCATCAAGATCGAAAACGACAACACGCGTCGGATGCGACCGACTCATGGCGTAAGTCGCACGAGGCGATCATTCCGAGGCGCAGGCACCTCGTCACTCAGACGCCCCGGTTCAAAAAGCGCAGGAGAAAACTCAAGATTGAGCGCGGCGGCCGTGACTACAAACCGTGTTTTGTCACGTGAGGTTTCATTACGTAGGTCGACGGATTTCAACATCCACTGCTCGCCAATTTTTTTAAGTTCACCCAAAGCAAATGTCGTCAGCACCTGTCCATTAGCACCGATTCGCTCCGCCTGCATGAGCGCGTTGAATTGAGTATCCAAAAAAGCCCGCACCAAGCTCACTTCGGGATGAACCTGGCTGAAGGTCACCGGTGGACGAAAAATAAACGCATAGGCTGGGCGCCCGCGCACCCGCTCAATCCGCGTGAGTTGAAAATCCGGCCAATAAAGATACGGCATCAACAGATCGAAAGCGCTCAATTCAATACCCTCAATGAGTGGCGCCAATGCCGATTTCTCGGGCAAGGATGCGACTTGGCCGTCGCGAAAGCACCAGACGCCGGGCGCCGCGCCGTTTTGCAACAACCAACGTACATTTTGGCCAGCGGCGTCAAATAATTGAATCCGCGTGATCGCACCTTGGGCATTGCGCGAACCCCAAAGGCGGCCGCGGTACGTGCGCGCCTCGCCGCGACGCGGCAAAGCCTGCAACTCAAACTCCAAGTAGTAGTCGCCGCTGATGCCGGCAGCGCGAAAACGCTCCAATAACTCACGCGCCCCCGCTTCGTCCGGTTTGCCGATTTGAGCTAAAGGAGTGGACGAGGATGCTCCGACTGCCGCGGCTCTCG
>RGAX01000138.1 GCA_009919985.1 Opitutaceae bacterium | reverse complement strand
AAAGCGCAACGCCCCCCCAGCCTTTGATTTTGAAATTCATCTGCGCTTGCTCCGAAAAAATGAAAATGGCCAGTTCATCGTTGGCACCATCCCTGCACCATGAGATGCACATGGTTTCGCAAAAAAGCCTCAGGGTTGAGTGCGTTTTTTGAAACACTGCAGGCCAAGGAATGCTTCCACATGTTCACATACAAAATCGCACTCACCAAACTGTGTACCGCTAGTTCGGTGTCGAATGCCGCAAATTCCCCGTGGTCGATGCCGCGTTGCAAGATGCGCTTGAACAATTCGTGGCCAGGGCGAATCACCTCTTGGTCATAAAACTCAACCACCTCTGGGAAATTGTTCGCCTCGCTCATGACCAAATACAGCGGCTACTATACGACCTACCAAGGTGCCCCTAATCCTGATCAACCCTTGCCAGCCACTTCGTTTTCCTACGTCCAAGGCGGCTATAGCCTGACCGATCTCTCGATTGGATACGGTCAAAAGCTTGATAAAAACAGCTTCCTCAAGAGCTACAAAATCCGTCTTCAGGTGAACAACCTCTTCGACCGCAAGATCAACTTGGTGAAGTCCGCCAAATATGTCGCCGGGGCGTTTGATCCGCTCACCAGCACTTACAATCTGCTCACGCCCATCGGCTTTTTCCTCACGGTTTCTGGCCAGTTCTAAACTCGCTCGATCTAACTTCTTTAATGGGTTTTACGTCCTCCGCGTTGATCTGCGGAGGACTTTTTTCTGTAACTGCATTTACCCGCTTCCTTCTCATGAAATTCCAGCCCGTTTCCCATCTTTTGCTCTGGCTCGCCTTGAGTGTCGCCGCCCTCGGCGCCGAAAATCGTCGCGTCGTCGTGGTCGTCTGGGACGGCATGAGACCCGACTTCGTCTCCGCCGAAACCACGCCGCACCTTTGGCAACTCGCCCAACGCGGCGTCACGTTCGCGCACCATCATCCCGTTTTTCTGAGCGCCACCGAGGTCAACGGCACCGCGCTCGCCACCGGCGCCTATCCCTCGCGCAGCTTCGTCATCGCCAACACCGATTACCGCCCTGCGATCGACGCCCAGAAATCCGTCGCCATCGAAGACCCTGCCACCATCGCCAAAGGCGACGCCGTCTCTGGCGGCCACTACCTCGGAGCGCCCACGGTCGCTGAATTGCTCCACGCCCGCGGTGAGCGCACCGCCATTGCCGGCACGAAACAAATCGCTCTCCTGCAAGACCGCGCGCCGCGTTCCGCCAGCACCGCGATGTCCTCGGTGGTCTTTGAAGGCGATACCTTACCCGCCGAACTGGCCGCCCAACTCACCACCACCCATGGCGCTTTTCCCGCGACCGCCAAGACCCAGGATAAAATCGCCCGCGACGCCTGGACTACCCAAGTTTTGATCGGCTCGCTCTGGCGCGACGGCGTTCCACCCTATTCTTTGCTCTGGCTCGGCGAACCCGACGCCTCGCAACACGCTACTGGCCCCGGTTCCCCGCAATCCCTTGCCTCGATTGCTCAAAGCGACACCCAACTCGGCCTCGTGGTGGCCGATCTCGAAAAACGTGGCCTGCTTTCCACCACCGACATCTTCGTTGTTTCCGATCACGCGTTTTCCACCATTGCGCGTAAAGTCGACGTCGCGGTCGAACTGTCCACCGCCGGCTTCATCGCCAAACGCGCCGCTCCCGGCGGCCTGAAAACGGGCGAAGTCCTCGTCGTCGCTAACGGCGGTAGCACCCTCATCTTTGTCGGAGGCCACGAGCCCGAAGTGACCCGTCGCGTCATCGCCTATTTGCAGAATCAAAATTGGACCGGCGTAATTTTTTCCCGCGAACCCAGCGAAGGCACCTTTTCTCTCGCCGAAGCTCGCATCGACTCTCCCGCCGCTCCCGATCTCGTCGTCTCCTTGCGCTGGCAGCACGGCAGAAACGCACACGGCACGCCGGGTCTCCACACCTCCGATCTTGCGCCCACCTCGACCCGCGTCGGCAACCACGCCAGCCTGAGCCCCTATGACATGCACAACACCCTAATCGCCGCCGGTCCCCATTTGCGTGTCGGCGTCACTAATCCGCTCGCCAGCGCCAACACCGACGTCGCCCCAACCATCCTCTGGCTCCTCGGCCACCGTGACGAAGCCGCCCAGATGGATGGCCGCGTGCTCAGTGAGGCCCTTACGGCCAGCGATGTGCCGGCCTTGCGCAGCGTCAACCTCCAGCGCCTCCAGGCGCAACGCACCTTCGCCTCCGGCGCTTGGTCACAGTACCTCCAAATCGTCGAAATCAACGGCGTGCGCTATCTTGATGAAGGTAACGGCGCTTTCGTTTCCGCCGCCAAATAACCCCCTCCTTCTTTCCGTCCTAAATTCCTCTGCCGGTCCTCTTTGAGAGGACAAGACTCATAGCCTGCCCGACAAAACCCTTGACTCTCCGACGGGCGTTTGAGTCTTTGACCGGCTAAATCTCTCTAACGACCATGGCCAATACCAAATCCGCTATCAAAGCAGCCCGCAAGGCCGCCCGCCTCACGACCCGTAACCGTGGCGTCAAGACCACCATTAAGACGCTGCGCAAGAAGTTTGACGCCGCCGTGGTCTCCAAAGATCTCGTCACCGCCAAAGCCGCCGGCGCCTCCTACGCTTCCGCGATGGACAAAGCTATCAAGTCCGGCGTCGTGCACCGCAACGCGGCTAGCCGCGCCAAGGCCCACGTCGCGAAATACATGCTGGCTAAGTAAGTTAAGCGGGCAGACTGCCCTTTTTTGTCGTCTTTATTAAACCCCGCGAGCCCTCCGGCCGCGGGGTTTTGTTTTTTATGGCCGGCGAGGTCGCCGTCGTATTCGCCTCGTCGATCGCGTTCGTGGTCAAAAATTGAATCCCCGCGCATAGAACGAGTTTGAACTTAGCGCGCCACCCGACGTGCATGGTGAACCTTTCCGCTGTGGTGCCTCCTCCCGCCAACGTCCGCCGTCATTTTCTGCCTTGGGCCACGCCTTTGCTGCCGCAGGCCGTCGCATGGCTCGCACGTGAATGGAGCGGTGCGGGACCGCTGAACCTTTCCTCGTGGCTTGTAGTCGTGCCGACACGCCAAGCGGGACGCCGCTTGCGCGAGGCGCTCGCCGAATACGCGGCCACGCGCGACCAAGCCGTGTTTCCGCCCCGCGTCGTCACGCCCGAATTGCTCGTCACACAGGCGGTCACCGCCGGCACCCCGACGGCGAATCGCCTGGAATCGCTTCTCGCTTGGACCGAAGTCTTGCGCGCCGTGGATTTGGCCGAGGTGCGCGCGGTGTTGCCCCATGATCCGCCCGCGCGGGATTTCGCGTGGGCGCTCGGTCTTGGGCGCGAGTTGGCGCGTCTCCAATCCACGCTCGCCGAAGGCGGTTGGCGCATGGGCGATGTCGCGGCGCGCGCGGGTGAAACGTGTCCAGAGCTCGATCGTTGGCGCGAACTCGGCGAACTCGAACGCAGGCACGCCGCGCGGTTGGCTGAGCTCGGTCTGCTCGATGCGCAGGCCGCCCGCATCGAGGCGACGCTCGCGCCGACTCAAGTGTGTGATTTCGCGCGTATCGCGGTGATCGGTGCGCCCGATCCGTTACCACTGGCCCTGCGCGTGCTCGCGGCGCACGCGGCGACATTGCCCGTGGACGTCGTGGTTTACGCGCCGGAGTCCGAGGCGGACAATTTTGACAGTTGGGGACGTCCGCAGGCGGCGGCGTGGGCGGGGCGCGAGTTGACGATCGCAGCATTCGGCGAGCGCGTGCGCGTGTGCGCCGATCCCGCTGAACAAGTCGCTTGGATCACCGCGCTCGCGCAAGCCACGCCCGAACCAGAGACCACGCTCGGCATCGGCGTAGCTGATCCTGAGTTATTACCGCTTTTGGAAAAAGGCTGCGCGCGAGTGGGCATCGCAGCGTTTAACCCTGAGGGCCGGGCGCGGCGGCACGATGGATTATATCCTCTGCTCGCGGCGTTAGCGGAGTTTGCCGCGGTGCCGGATTTTGCGGCAGTGACGACCTTGGCGCGCTGTCCGGATATTTTGGAATGGCTCCGCGCGCGGGCCGATGGGCGTTTTTCCGCGGCGAAATTTTTACGCCAGCTCGATCAATTAGGTGCGAACCATTTACCGCCGACGTTGGCAGCGGCGCGGGCGCAGGCAGCATTATTTCCTGAAGTCGAACTGGCGCTGGCGGCCTTGGCGGAATTGCGGACGACGCTCACACGCGGCCGTTTCCCGAGCAACGCGGCCGCTGCGTTGATGGAACTCTTTGCGGGCCGCGAACTCGAGGCAGCGGGCGTGCTCGCGGAATCCGCCGAGGCGTGGATGGCGCAGCTGCGCGAGATCGAGCAGGCGCTGGCTCGCGGTGGCTCGGTGGCGTTAACCGCGACCGAGGCTTGGCAACTCGCGCTGGGGGCCTTTGCGGATGAAGTGCGTACGGGCGAACGGCAGGTTGGTGCGATCGATCTGCTTGGTTGGCTGGAACTGCTTTGGGACGACGCACCCCACTTGGTGGTCGCGGGGTTCAACGACGGGCGCGTGCCCTCCGCGATTGTGGGTGATGTTTTCTTGCCGGAGACACTGCGCGAACGTCTCGGTTTGAAGCGCAATGCTGAGCGTTTTGCGTGTGATGCGTACTTGCTTGCGTCGATCGCGGCGGCACGCACGAGCACGAACGGTCGACTGGATATTTTACTGGGCAAAACCACGGCCTCAGGCGATCCATTGCGGCCGTCGCGGCTGTTGTTGCGCTGCGCGGATGCGGTTTTACCCGAGCGAGTGACGCAATTATTTCAACCGGTCGCAGCGGCGCGGCCGAGTCCGCCTTGGGCGCGGGCGTGGAAATTGCGCCCGCGGGTGGCGGCGGTCCCGACGCAATTATCGGTGACGGCTTTCCGCGACTGGCTCGCGTGCCCGTTTCGGTTTTATCTAAAACACGTGTTGCGCATGACGCGCGTGGAGCCCGAGAAAACAGAACTCAACGCCCTGGATTTCGGAATTCTGATCCACGAAGCGTTGCAGCAACTCGGCCAAGAACCGGCGCTGCGCGACTGCATCGAGGCGACGCAGCTCCGTGATTTTTTGATCGAACGATTCGAGCGGATCGTGCGCTTGCGCTACGGCGCGGAGCTCACCTTGCCGCTCGTGGTGCAATTTGAGGCTGCGCGGCAACGCCTGCGCGCGGCGGCCGAAGTCGAGGCGCGCGAGCGGGCAGATGGTTGGCGCACGGAGCACGTGGAGTGGAAAATTGAGTTGGTGATCGGTGGCTTAGTCGTTAAAGGAAAAATCGATCGAATCGATCGCCACGCCGATGGACGTGTGCGCGTGCTCGATTATAAAACTGGCGATACCTCGGGTAAGCCTATCGCGGCGCATTTACGCTCGGAGTGTGAGGATGATCTAGATCGGCCTGAGTGGTTGCGCATGAGCGATGCTGAAGGAAAATCGCGCGCTTGGACGGACTTGCAGTTGCCGCTTTACCGGCTTGCGGTCGCGGCGATCTGGGGCGACGCGGTGGCGTGCGGCTATTTCAATTTGCCGAAAGCGGCCAGTGAAACTGCGGTAATTTTGTGGGACGATTTTTCACGGGAAACGCAGGCTTCGGCTGAAGCGTGCGCCACCGGCGTGGTCTCGGCGGTGCTGGCGGGTCAATTTTGGCCGCCCCGCGAACTCACAGGTCGCGACGCGCAGCAAGATGAGTTCGCCGAGTTGTTTCACGGCGGCGCGGAAGCCAGTATCGCTTGGGAGGAACGCTCATGAAGGCGCTGCAACATGAGATGATTTTGGCCTCGGCAGGCTCCGGCAAAACCTACGCGTTGACGAACCGCTTTGTGCGCTTGCTGGCGCACGGGGCCGCGCCGGAGCGGATCGTGGCGCTGACGTTTACGCGGAAAGCGGCGGGAGAATTTTTTGATGAGATTTTGAAAAAATTAGCGTCTGCTGCGACAGATACTACGAAAGCCGAAAAATTGGCGGTGGAGATCGGTGCGCCGACGTTGGGTGCGGCGGACTTTTTACGGTTGCTGCGCGTGGTGGTGACGGCGATGCCGCGTTTAAATCTCGGGACGCTGGATGGATTTTTCGCGCGCGTCGTGCAGAATTTCCCACTCGAGCTCGGGCTCGATGGCGAATTTCAAATTCTTGAGGCCTCCGCGGCGGCTCGCGAGCGGCGGCGTGTGTTGCGGCAGATGTTTACGGCGGCGGGCGAGCCGGACGCGGCGCAGCGCGAGTTTATCGAGGCGTTCAAACGTGCGACCTTCGGCGTGGAAGAAAAACGGCTGACGCGCGTGCTCGATCAATTTCTCGATGAGCACGGGGAAAAATTTTTGGCGGCATCGGCGGCGGCCCAATGGGGTGATCCTGGGCGGATCTGGCCGGAGGGTTGCGCATGGCTCGCGTCGGTGGATGGGCGCGAGGCGGCCGCGCAGGCCTTGCGCGCGGCTTGGGCGACCGAGCCCTGGAACGAAAAACAACGCGAGCGCGTGGAAAATTTCTTTGCGGCGCTGGAGGAATGGGAGCCCGGCGCAGTTTTTCCGGGGCCGCTCGAGTATTTGTTGAAAAACGCGTTGGCGGCGTGGCCTGCGCTGGAGGAAGTGACGATCGAACGAAAAAAAGTCGCGCTCAGCGAGGACGCGCGCGCGGCGTTGCGCGGAGTCGTGGAAGGAATCGCGGGCGCTGAGTTGACGCGGCGATTGGAGATGACGCGGGGGGTTTTCGCGGTGTTGCGCAGCTATGAGATGACTTATGATGCGCTTGTGCGGCGGGCGGGGCGCTTGACGTTTGCGGATGTGTTGCGGCGGTTGTTGCCGGGCGCGGGCGCGCCGGCCTTGGCGCAGCAAAGCGACGCCGTGGGGCGTGATGTGGAGGAGGCGCGGTTGTTGATCGATTGGCGACTCGACGCGAAGTTCGATCATTGGTTGCTGGATGAATTTCAAGACACGAGCTACGAGCAGTGGAGCGTGTTGCGTAATCTAATCGACGAGGCGGTGCAGGACGCTGAGGGCCGCCGAAGCTTGTTTTACGTGGGCGATGTGAAGCAGGCGATTTACGCGTGGCGCGGGGGCGATCCTCGGTTGTTTCGCGAAATTTTTAATCACTACAACGCGAGCGCGCCGGGGAAAATCGTGGAAGGGCGTTTGGATGTGTCGTGGCGTTCGACGCCGGCGGTGATCGCGATGGTGAACGCGGTGTTCGGCGCGGCGGAGGTCCTGGGCGCATCGGTCCCAGTGGCGGCAGCGAAGGAGTGGAACCGAGAGTGGCGGGCGCATACGAGCGCGGATGAGGCGGCGGTGGGGTTCGCGGAGTTGCGGCATGCGCCGGATGAGGAGGGAAGGTTTGCGGAGACGTTAAAGATTTTGCGCGAGGTGGAACCGGCGCGGCGCGGACTGACGG
>RGAX01000137.1 GCA_009919985.1 Opitutaceae bacterium | reverse complement strand
TGCGGCGACTACGCTCAAGAGTGGAAGATCAAAGAAATCCTCGAGCGTTACAGCGCGTTTGTATCGTTCCCCATCAACCTTAACGGCAAACGCATCAACACCATCCAGGCGCTCTGGCTGCGTTCCAAAAACGAGATCAAGGACGAGGAATACACCGAGTTCTATAAATTCCAGTCTCACGCCCACGACGAACCCCGCTTGCGCTTGCACTTCAGCGCCGACGCCCCACTCGCCATCAACGCCCTGCTCTTCGTGCCCAAGGACAACTCCGAAAAATTCGGCATGTCCCGCCTCGAAGCCTCCGTTTCGCTCTACTGCCGCAAGGTCCTGATCGACGCTAAGCCCAAGGACATTCTCCCCGAATGGTTGCGCTTCATGAAGGGCGTCATCGATAGCGAAGACCTCCCGCTCAACATTTCCCGCGAGACGATGCAGGACCGCTCCCTCATCGAGAAACTCAACAAGGTCGTCACAAAGCGTTTCCTGAAATTCCTGGCAGACGAGGCCGAGGCCCGCCCCGACACCTACAACGAATTCTACGCCGAGTTCGGCATCTTCCTTAAAGAAGGCGCCGCCATGGACTATACGCACAAGGAGCAGCTCACCAAACTTCTCCGCTTCGAATCCTCCCTCACCGACAAGGGCAAGACCACCTCCCTTACCGATTACGTAGGTCGTATGGGTGCAGATCAAAAAGAGATCTACTACCTCGTCGGCCCCAACCGCGCTGCCCTCGAATCCGGCCCCTATCTCGAAGGGTTTAAAGCCCGCAACCTCGAGGTCATCTTCTGCTACGAAGCCGTTGATGAGTACGTGATGAGCAACGTTCGCGAGTTCGAGAGCAAGAAACTCACCGCCGCCGATCACGCCGACGTCAAACTCTCCGACATCCCGAAACCCGAGGGCGCCCTTAGCGAAGACGATACCAAGAAACTCACCACTTGGCTCAAGGAAACCCTCGGCGCCCGCGTCGAGGAGGTCAAAGCCAGCGACCGTCTCGTCGACTCGCCAGCCCTCGCCGTCAACGCCGACAAATTCATGTCCCCGCAGATGCGCCGCATGATGAAGGCCATGAAAAAAGACGGTGCCGACGAACCCGTGAAGGTCACCCTCGAGATCAATCCTCGCTCTGTCGTAATGAAGCGCTTGTTCGAGACGCACACGACGGCACCCGAAAAAGCCAAGCTCGTCGCTGAGCAAATCCTCGACAATTCCCTCATCAGCGCCGGTCTGCTTGAAGATGCGACACCCATGGTCGCCCGTCTCTACAAGTTGCTCGAGAGCGTGTGATTTTTTTCGGGGTGCTCCGTTTTGGATTAAGCCGTCCGCGGCTTTAAACCGAGAGCGGTCGCTGCTGAAGTTTGATGCGTGTCATAGGTGTAGATTTCAGGGAAACCGTGGTACATCGCAGTGACAAGATGGAGGCAGTCAGCGGTGCGTAGGAAAACTGAGTCCGGTAACGTAGTGTAGGTTTTTGCTGCTGCTTCGACAATCATGCCGTCCAGCGGCAACCACGACCAAAAGCCGCCGAGATCATCATTAGTGAATTGGCGAATCGCGATCATGAACTGGTCGCGGTTCCACTTCTTCTCGCGCAACTGGCGATGGAATAGGCCCATGAGTTCAGCGCGGCCGAGTTCCGAAATAAATACCTGGTCCTCCGCTTCGAGTTTCAATCGCATTGCTGGCGATTCCTTCTCGGCTAGATAGAGTTTGGCGATAGCCGATGTGTCGCAGAATATCATGGTCAGCGATCCCCGCGTATTTCGTCGAGTGCACCCTGGATGTCGTCGCTAGGCGATTGAGCCATCATCGCTTCGTATTCCGGTAACAACACGCGATCGCGCCGCTGTGGGCGCAGGAGGTCGGGATTCGCCAAGACCGCTACTTGTTCGCCGCGGTCGGTGATTGGAATGGGCCGTCGTGACTTCCCGGCGCGGCGCACCAACGGGCCGGTATCGTCGTGGAGTTGCTTGATGGTGAGAACTGCGCTGGTTGACATGAGTGTAACAGAGACACATCCGCGCAAATGTAAAGAGTAACAGAGTCACTTATTACAGCCGCCATCATACAGAGAGGGTCGTTACGCCTGGAAACTTTCTGAAGTCTCGGTCAAACGAGATGATACCCTTGCCTGCGTGTTTTGCCTGCGCCGCAAGAAAGCAGTCCGGTGCGTCAACATTGGTGTCCCGATATAATTCTAGCGCGACCGCTAGCCACGGGGCGTGAGCGTCACTCACGCCCGGCAGGTTGAGAACCCGAAGCACAGCGTCGGCCGTGCTGGCGCGTTCAGCCTTGTAGAGGGACTTGAACACATAGACGACTTCTGAGGCGGTAACAGCGGAAATTTCCAGCGCGATTTTGCCAGTCGCCGCGCGTTTGAAAAGCTCGGTTGCTTTAGCGCTATGCACAGCGTGGTCGTTTCGGAGCAATCGAATGATGATGTTGGCGTCGAGCAGATACGTCGGCTTCATAGGATTTTAACCCGTTTGTCTGTCTGCCAGATATTTGCCGACAGCGGCGCGCTCAGCATCCTTACCAGCATAAGGAATCGAAGATTGGAGCAGGCCGACCAACTCATCTACGCTCGATGTCGCGTTTTGCAGAAGGAGTCCATCAGGGCGTTCGACCCACTTTACTTTGCCGTTGAGCGTGATGCCGTACTTGTCGCGTAAGCGTTTGGGGATGGTGGTCTGTCCTTTGGAGGTGACGGTTGCGGAATTGGTCATGGTAATGCCTTTGGTTGTAAGTAATACTTATTTATATATACTTACTTATAAAAATTTCTTTCTCAAATAAAAAGTGTTACTTGGCGCTGCCGCGTGTGTGACTTAGTGTCGCGGAAGAAGGCGTGTAAACCCGGCCCTTTAAAACCGAGAGGATGTCGACGCGAGTCTCTTCCTCTCTTTTTGCCCACCTTCATGTTTAGGCATGCCTTCCAGATTTTGGAGGAACCCGCGCTGTACGCGCGGCTTTAATCGAGTTGAAGAGCGCTTTATCTGCGCTAGTCCTACTTAGGCGTTTTTACCTTGGCCGTGGCGACGGCTTTCTTTGTCTCTGTTAATGCGAAATACCCTACGTTTGCTCGCCAGCCTCACCCTAATCGCCACCACCGCCTCAGTCGTAAAAGCGGCAGACGAAACCACTCGCCTTCTACGTTTCCCGGCCACCAACGAGCAAGCCATCACCTTCTCCTACGGTGGCCAACTCTACACCGTATCAGTCGACGGCGGAACCGCACGCCGCCTCACCGATGCGCCCGGCTACGCAATCTTCCCGCGCTATTCTAACGACGGGACCCAACTCGCTTTCACCGCTCAATACGACGGCAACACCGAGGTCTACGTCATGCCTGCCACCGGCGGCAACCCGAAGCGCCTCACAACCTCCGCCACGCTCGAGCGCGACGATTTGGCCGATCGCATGGGCCCTAACAACATCGTCTTCGGCTGGCGCCACACCGCCGCAGAGGTCGTTTTTCGCTCCCGCTGGCATTCGTTTAATCCCTTCATTGGCCAACTTTATACGGTCGGTCTCGAAGGCGATGTCCCCACGCAACTACCCGTTCCCCGCGGCGGTTTTGTTTCATATTCACCGGATGACACGAAGATCGCCTACAACCGCGTCTTCCGCGAATTCCGAACGTGGAAACAATACCGCGGCGGCATGGCCGATGACATTTGGATCTTTGACCTAAAATCCGGTGCCCTCGAAAATATCACCGATAATCCCGCCCAAGACCTGTTCCCTATGTGGGCGGCCAATGGCAAAATCTACTTCGTCTCCGAACGCACCCCGCGCGCCAACCTCTTTAGCTACGACCTGGCCACAAAACAGACTAAGCAGCTCACACAGTTTACCGACTTCGACGTGAAGTTCCCCTCGCTCGGCGGCAAAATCATCGTCTTCGAACAAGCTGGCCAAATCTGGAAATTCGACCTGGCCACCGAGAAATCCTCCGCCGTGCCGATCACCATCCGCGAAGACTTCGCCGCGACCCGGCCCGCTCTCACCAACGTCGCCAAATCCATGGCCAGTGTTTCCCCTTCACCCGACGGCCAACGCGTCACTGTCGTCGCCCGCGGTGATGTTTTCACGGTCCCCGCCAAAGACGGGCCCACGCGCAATTTGACTCAGACTCAGGGCGTGCACGAACGCTCTGCCCGATGGTCGCCCGACGGTAAATGGATCGCCTACCTCTCGGACGCCACCGGTGAATTTGAACTCTACGTTCGCCCGCAAGACGGCAAGGGCCCGGCCATTCAACTCACGGCCAACAACGACACCTATCCCTTCGCCCTCGATTGGTCCCCCGACTCCAAAAAATTGCTCTGGGCTGACCGCAAACAACGCCTGCGCTTCATCGACGTGGCCTCGAAAGCCATCACCACCGTCGCCGAAAACCCCGACGCTCCGATTCAACAATACGCGTGGGCGCCCGACTCGCAGTGGGTCACCTACGTGAAACAAGAGCGCGGCACCCTCGCCAAAATCATGCTCTACGGCCTCGCCGCGCAGCAGACGCTCGCCGTCACCGACGGTTCCTACGATTCCAGCCGTCCAAATTTTAGCGACGACGGCAAATGGCTCCTCTTCGCCTCCGCCCGTGATTACCGCCCCATCTATTCCGACACCGAGTGGAATCACGCCTATCTCGACATGGAGCGCATCTATCTAGTCGCGCTTGCAAAAGACACCCCCTCCCCCTTCGCTCCGAAAAGCGACGAAGTCGCGATCGCCAAAGACGAGGAAAAGAAGTCCGAAGAAAAACCCGAGGTCCCGAAAGCCACTCCGAAAAAAACCACCGCCGTCACCCTCAAGATTGATGCCGACGGTCTCTCCGGCCGCGTCCTCGGCCTGCCCATTGCGCCCTCCAACTACGGCTCGATCACCATGGTTGGAGAAAAAATCTACTACCGCCGCGCCCCCGGTGGCCCTTCCGGCGGCGGTGGTGGCGGGGAAGGTTTTGGCGGCGGCGCCGCGACCAAACCCGTGGTCGCCCTTTATGATCTCAAAGCCAAAAAAGAAACAGAGCTCGGTAACTTCGACGGCTTCGAAATCACCGCCAACGGCAAAAAAATGCTGATCCGCTCCGGTCGCGACTACTCCCTCATCGACCTGCCCTCCGCCAAAGTTGAGCTCAAGCCCGACGCCAAAATCGACTTTTCAGGCCTTGAGGTCCGTCTCGATCGCACGGCCGAGTGGACGCAGATTTTCAACGAAAGCTGGCGCCAGATGCGCGACTTCTTTTACGCGCCCAACATGCACGGCGTAGACTGGCCCGCCCAGCGCCTAAAATACGCCGCGCTCCTCCCCTCCGTATCCACGCGCAACGACCTCACCTACCTCATTGGTGAAATGATCTCCGAGCTGCACATCGGCCACGCCTACGTCGGCGGCGGCGATCGCATTGAAGCCCCGCGTATCAAAACCGGCCTACTCGGCGCCGAACTCTCACGCGATACCGCCAGCCGCGCCTATCGCATCGACAAAATCCTGCCCGGTGAAAACTGGCAGACCAAAACGCGTTCCCCACTCACCGAGCTGGGCGTCAACGTACGCGCCGGCGACTACATTCTTGCGGTCAACGGCCAGCCCGTCCGCGATCTCGCCAACATCTACACGGCTCTCATCGGCAGTGTCGGTAAGCAGGTCGTCCTCCGCGTCAATGCCCAGCCCACCGACGAAGGTGCGCGCGAGGTGACCGTCGTTCCCATCGCCGACGAGGCCCCACTTTACTACGAGCAGTTCGTCGCCCAAAACATGGCCTACGTAGCGCAGAAAACCGGCGGCAAAATCGGCTACCTCCACATCCCCGACATGGGCCCCGAAGGCCTCAACGAGTTCGTTCGCCGTTTCTACCCCCAGCTGAACAAACAGGGACTCATCATCGATGTTCGCGGTAACGGTGGCGGCAACGTTTCGCCCATGATCATCGAGCGCCTCCAACGCGAACTCACCATGATCAACATCCGTCGCAACGGCACCCCCTACACTAATCCCGCTCAAATGCTCCTCGGGCCCCAAGTCACGTTGCTCAACGAATACTCTGCCTCCGACGGCGACCTGTTCCCCTATCGCTTCCGCGAAAATGGTCTCGGCAAACTCATCGGTAAACGCTCTTGGGGCGGGGTCGTCGGAATTTCCGGCACCTTACCGTTCACCGACGGTGGCGACCTCCGCAAACCCGAATTCGCGCCCTACGCCAAAGATGGCAAGAGCTGGATCATCGAGGGCCACGGCGTCGATCCCGACATCGTAGTCGACAACGACCCCGCCCGCGAATTCCGCGGCGAGGATCAACAACTCGACAAAGGCATCGAGGTTATTCTCGAAGAGCTCAAAACCAAGGGGCGCACCCTCCCGACCCCACCCGCCTGGCCCAACAAGAGCTGATTAAACCGTGCACCTCAGCACTCTCAGTGCTAAAGTCCGTGGACTGGCGAGTGCTTGGGGGATTTCACCCTCAAGCATTTCGTGTCTATTAAACTAGCCTTACGCGGGTAACGCGTGAAACCCCAAAACCCGGCCCGTCGCGAGACATTCGCCTGCCGTCACCACGGCATCCGAACACGTCGGGCTGCGCAACGAGGCGGCCGCCGCGCATACACCCAATTCGAGCGCACGCGCCATCGGCCATTCTTCATGCAAACCCAGTAAAATACCCGAAGCCAGGGCATCACCCGCACCCGCTGTACCCGCGATCGAAGCCGCCGGCACGCGTACCGATGTTTGCCACACGATCTCGCCCCGCACCGAGCAGGCACAGACGCCCTCGGGAAAATGCAAGACGACCCAAGCGCGCACGCCGAACGCGATCAGCGCCCGCGCCGCACGTTCGACCGCACCACGATCCAGCGTCGCCGCCCGACCAAGAGCGATGCCCGTGAGTTGTTCGGCTTCGTAATCATTGACGAAGAGCACATCGACTTCCGGCAGAACCGGCGCCACATGCGTGGGAAAACGTCCCGCCGATTCGCTGACGCAATCAACCGAGGTCAACAAGCCCGCTGCTCGTGCCCGTGCGAGCACTTCGACCGCCGCTGGCCGTCCGTCAGTTCCGAGCGTGTCGAGCGTATCGAGCAGCAACAGATAACCTAGATGAAACCATTTCGCCTTCGTCGTCGTGAAATCAAAATGCGCGGGCGCGAGCTTCGCATTAGCGCCGCGCTGATGAAAAAACGTGCGTCGCCCCGTCGAGCGTACCGTCATCACGTCAGTGTAACTGGTCGCGACATCATTCGCGCGACGGAGCTGGGTTGGGTCGATGTGGTGCACGGCGCAATCCGCTAAAATAGCGCGTCCATCAGCGTCGTCCCCAACCAGTCCGATGGCCTGAAGCGGAAATCCTGCGCCGAGGCGCGAAAGATTTTTAAGCAAGTTGTAAGCCGAACCACCGTTGCCGTCGGATTGAGAAAGAATGGAAGCGAGCGCGTCTTG
>RGAX01000136.1 GCA_009919985.1 Opitutaceae bacterium | reverse complement strand
GAGAAAGAGATGGTCGAAGGCGTGCTCGCGCTCGACCAGTTGTCCATCACGCGCCTCATGACGCCGCGGCCGAAGATCGTTTTCCTCAATCTCGACGACCCCGAGGAATCCAATTGGCGTAAAATCGTGACCAGCGGCCACTCTTATTTCCCGGTTTATCAGACGCAGCGCGACACGATCGTCGGCATGGTCGCGGTGAAAGCGCTTTGGGCGCACTCGGCGATCGGGTTGCCGACCACGTTAAAAAATCTCCTCCTGCCGCCGCTGTTTGTGCCGGAAACGTTTTCGGCGATCCAGTTGCTCGAGCGTTTTAAGCAAACCGGCAAACACATCGCGATTGTCACCGACGAATTTGGCGTCGTGCAAGGCCTTGTGACGCTCATCGACGTGCTTGAGGCGATCGTGGGCGATCTCCCTACGCCCGGCGACCGCGCGCAACCCGAGGCTAAACAACGCGAAGACGGTTCGTGGCTCATCGATGCGACCTTACCCATCGGCGAGTTGAAAACTCTGCTCGAACTGCACGCGCCGCTGCCGCACGAAGGCCACGCGGATTATCAAACCGTGGGCGGCCTCATGGTGACCGAGCTCGCGCGCATTCCGGCCGCGGGTGATTATTTTGATTGGGCTGGTTGGCGCTTTGAAGTCGTCGACATGGACAAACGCCGCGTGGACAAAGTCTTGGTCGGGCGTGCCCCGGCGCCGCCCGCCACAACCGCCGCTGTCGCGGCCAAATAAATTTCAACCCGCAACGCCCCCGCTGGCGATTTGTCGCATAACTTGTGGGCAAAAACCCGTTGCCAAGGCGCGGCGGCCGGCGGACGTTGCGGCCATGGCGGAACCATGCAAGACCACTTCACCGGCCAAATCACCCGTATCCAAGGCCGCTCCCTCCCGAGCGACCAAGCAAGACGCGACCTTCAACACGATCACGAGCGAAGACTGGCGGCGCTCGCTCGCCTCGGCGCGGCGGCAACCGAATGCGGTGTCCGCGCAGATTCGGACCGCGATCTCGTCCTCCTCGCCGAAGACGAAGTAAGCCTGCTTGAAGGCGCGGGCGGCGCGTGGGCGGCGTTTGGCGTGGCGATTCGTGAGCTGCGCGGGCTCTTGCCCTTGCGGCCCCTCGAAGATTTTGGATTTCCGGCGTCGCCGCTTGTGTCGGTTGAGGGCGAAAATACGCCCGTCGCAGCGGCCGAGTTGGAGACGTCCAATCCCCTTGAAGAATCAAACCCGCACTTGCGCCGCATCGGCGGAGGGGTGGAAGCGTGGGCGTTTGCGGCAGAGACGGATAACTCGGTTTATAAATTTTATCTGCCGCGCGAAGAAGGGCGGATCGGGAGCGAGTTTGGCTTTCGGCGCGGCGATGAGACGACGTTGCGCGCCGAGGCCGGGCTGGGGACGTACCGCGGGTTGTTGGAGAAATTACTACTCGTGCACGCGCTCGGTGGGATGGCGACGGAAGTGGTGGCGGTGACGCCTGAGGGAATTTTGGTGGCGAAGCAGGCGCTCGGTGAACCGCTCGCGCAAGGTGACGATGTGTCGCGGGTCTTGCCGGCGGGGTTGATCGAGATTCCGTCGCGTTTCCTGCGGGCGAACCGAGATCATCCGCGGTTGTTCTTCCTCGAGAGCAGCGTGGGCGGAGCGCCGCGGGCGTTTTTGGTGGCGGATATGCATGCGCGCAATTTTGTGCGCTGCGTGGACGGGGCGTTGCGCGTGATCGATCTGGTTGCGGCGCCGTGGCCGGCGGCGATCACGGAGCGCGAGCCGTTGATTGCGGATTGGCTGGGTCGCGTGCGGAGCGATCCGGCCGCAAGCGCTTTGCCGGGAGCGCACGACGACGAGCTGTAACCACACGGGCGGGCTGGCCTGAAATTGGTCTTAATAAGGAACCACGCGGCGCGGTTTGCCTTGGCGGGTGAAAAAACGCAGCGTGGCGGAGTTGCGCTGTTTTACCCCATCACCCCGTTTAGTTTCGTGGCTCGGTTGCGCCGTGCTGGCGAGTGCGGCATGGACGCCAAGCGGGCGGGCGGCGGAAACGCTTTTACCTATGAAGCCTGCCATGACTTGGAAATCGCTGGCGCCGTTACCGGATCGGGAAGGTTTTGCTTCGCCGTTTGTTGGCGTTGCGGGCGGGGCCTTGTTGGTCGCGGGCGGCGCGAACTTTCCGCAGAAACGTCCGTGGGAAGGTGGCTCAAAAATTTGGTACGACCGCGTGTATGCGCTGGCGACGCCGGAAGGCAGCTGGGTGGAAGCGGGACGTTTGCCGCGGGCCAATGCGTACGGCGTCGCGGTCTCGGCGCCAGCGGGAATCATTTGTGCAGGTGGGGGTGATGCGAAGGAGAATTTTCGAGACGTCGATTTAATGACTTGGGACGGACGAGTGCTCGGGCGGCGGGCGTTGCCGCCGTTGCCGCGGGCCTGTGCGTTTGGCAGCGGGGCGTTGGTGGGGAATATTTTTTATTTGGCCGGCGGGATTGAAAAACCGGATGCGACGAGCGCCTTGGCCACGTTTTGGGCGCTGGATGTGACGAAGCCGGAGGCGGGCTGGCGGGAGTTGCCGGTGTGGCCGGGCGCGGAGCGGATGCTCGCGGTGGCGGGTGCGACGGTGGATACGTTTTATCTGTTTGGCGGCGTGGCGTTGAGCGCGGGCGCGGACGGGAAAGCGCAGCGAAAAATTTTGCGTGACGCGTATGCGTACCACGCGGTGCAGGGCTGGACGAAGCTCCCGGATCTGCCGCGGGCGGCCACGGCAGCGCCTTCGCCCGCGCCGCTCACGGCGGACGGAAAATTGCTTGTGATCTCAGGTGACGATGGGCTGCGGGCGCATTTGACGGGACCGGATCATCCGGGATTTCCGAGCGATATTTGGGCGTACGATCCGAAGACGAAGGCTTGGAGTGCCGCGGGCGCTGCGCCGATTTCGCGAGTGACGGTGCCGACCGTGGCATGGCGCGGCGGCTGGATCCTCGCGAGCGGCGAGCGCAAACCGGGTTATCGTTCGCCGGAAATTTGGTGGATGTCGGCGCCTTAACGGTTGGCGGTTGTGGCGGCGAAACGTTGAACGAGGTTGCCTCAGGCGCCGGCGTGCGGTGCGCTGGAGCGGTCGATGACGTTGATCCCCCACAGAACGGTCGCGAGTCAGGTGGCGCAGGTCTTGCGCGTAGAAATCGCCAAGGGCACGTGGCGCGGGTGGCTGCCCGGAGAACGGGTGTTGTGCGATACGGTGCAGGCGAGCCGCAATACCTTGCGCGCGGCTTTGGCGCAGTTGCGCGCCGAGGGTGTAGTGGAGCCCAGTGTGGGGTTGGGCACGCGCATCATCTCGAATCCGCCCGCCGCGCGAAAACGCGATACGATCAAAACCGTCGGCGTATTGATTCCGGAGCCGATCGGCCGGCTACGACCCTTGATCGCACTATGGATTGATGAATTGAAAGATTTGTTATTGGCGGAAGGGTGCCGATTGCGGGTTTATGAGGGACGGCAATTTTACCAATTGAATCCAGCGCGGAATCTGGAGCGGCTGGTGGCGCAGCACGGGCACGAGGCGTGGTTGCTGGTGCGATCGACCGAGGCGATGCAGCGCTGGTTTGCGGCGCGGAATTTACCGTGTCTGGTGGCGGGTTCGACGTTTGCGGAGGTGTCGTTGCCGCATTACGATTTAGATTACCGCTCGATTTGTCGGCACGCGGCGGGGGTGTTGTTGCGGATGGGGCACCGCCGGATCGCGTTGTTAAATTGCGAGGCGCGTTTGGCGGGCGATGTGGATAGCGAAACGGGATTTAGGGAAGGCGTGCAGCGTTCGTCGTGGCCTGAGGCGACGGCCGAGGTGTTGTACCATCGCGACGACGTGGCCTCGGTGGAGCGGGCTTTGGGGCGGTTGTTGGATCGGAAAAATCCCACCACCGGTTTAGTGGTGAGTAACTCATACGCGTATCTAGCGACGACGAGTGTGTTGGCGCAGCGTGGGCTCAGAATCCCGCGGGATATTTCTTTGATTTCGCGCGATGATGATCCGTTTCTCGGAGTTTTGGCGCCGGCGCCGGCGCGATACGTGGTTAGTCCGCATGCGTTTGCGAAAAAAGTAATCGGATCACTTTTGCAACTCGTCGCGCGAGAAACGTTCACGCTCACGCCCGCGCAGGCGATGTTGCAGCCGAAGTTTTCGCCCGGCGGCTCGGTGGCGCGGGCGCGGTGAGTTTGGGCGGTGGGTATGCGCGCGCGTTAGGCGCCGATGCGACCAGCAAAATCAAAGAAACCGATTTCGTTTAAGCGGGTGCGCAGCGTCGCAAGTTGCGTCGCATCGGGCTGGGCGAGTGGCAGGCGCACGGGGCCGCAATCGACGCCGAGCATCGCCATGAGGGCTTTGGACGCGGCGAGGTGGGTGACGCCGATACCGTTGCAGATCGCGATCATTTTGATGGCGGTGTCTTGTAGGGTGCGGGCTTCGCTCGCGTGGCCGGCGGCGCGGGCGGCGAGCAGGCGCAGATAAAGCGGGGCGGCGTAATTATAGGTGCTACCCACGGCGCCCAGCGCACCGGCATCGGTGCCTTCGAGCAAAAGTTCATCACGCCCGAACAAAATGTCGTAGCGGCCTTGGGCGTAGGCGACGCAGGCTTGGTAGTCGGGTAAGTTTTCGTGGGTGTATTTCACGCCGGCGAGCGACGGAATCCGGTCCTGCGCTTGAGCGAGAAAATCCACGACGGGATAATCGATGCCCGTCATCGAGGGGATGTTGTAATAATAAAAAGGAAGCGTGGGCGCGGCCGCGGCGACGGCTTCACACCAGTTGACGACCTCGGCGTTGTTGCGGGGTTTGAAGAAACACGGCGTGAGCGCGGAGACGGCGGAAGCGCCAATTTTAGCGGCGTGCGCAGTGAGGGTGCGGGCGTCGGTGAGACAGGTGTGGCCGACGTGAACGATGACGCGCAGGCGATCGTCGGCGCAGGCGACCCAGCGCTCGGCGATGCGGAGGCGTTCTTCGAGGGTAAGCGAGAGACCTTCGCCGGTGGTGCCGCAGACGAAGGCGGCGCCGACGCCGTTGTCGCGCAAGAAGCGCGCGTAGGCGGGAATGACGTCGAGGTTCAGCGAACGGTCGGCGTGGAAGGGCGTGAACGGAGCGGCGACAAGGCCGCGGAAGCGAGTAGACATGGGAAAATAAAATATAATTTGAGCAATAAAGCTTAGGGTTTGGTTTGTACCCAATCGAGGTTGAAGCGGGCGACGACTAGGCCCGTGACCGCTTCGTAAAGGCAGAGCACGGTGCCATCGGGCAGGACGGCGAGATCGGAATAGGCACTTTTGCCGGGATCGAGGGTGCGGCTCACGGGCCAAGTTTGGCCGTCGTCGCGGCTAACTTGGATCGTGAGGTTTTCACGCAGGCCGCGTTTGGCGGGGATTTCCTGACCGGCGGCGTCGCGGCCAAGGGTGTGGGGCGCAGAATACAGGAGCAGGCCTGGTTGCGCGGGGTGGGCAACGATGCTCGCCATGCAGATGGGTTCCCAGAGCTGTGGATGGAAGATGGGTTTGGTCCAGCCAGTGGCGCCGTCGGCGCTCGTGGTGAGCAGCTTGCGGTTGGGTTTGGAGACGTTGCGGTTTATGAGCAGGACGCGGTCATCGGAGAGAGTGGTAATCATCGTCTCGTTGGGGTTGCCGTATTCGCCTTCGCGCGGGACGGCGATTTCACCTGCGTGCCAGGACTGACCGTGGTCATCGCTGTAAATCGTGGCGGAGGCGGAGGGGCCGTGGTCGCCTTCTTTGCCAAAGGCGATCCACACGGGCACGACTAAGCGGCCGCTTTTGAGTTGGACGCCGTGGCCGGGGCCGGTGGCGATGACCTTCCAATCGTAGTGGCGACGGAACGGTTCAAAGGTCGCAGTGATGTCGATGGGTTTGGACCAAGTAAGACCATCATCGTTGCTGCGCATGGAGAAGCAGCGCGCGTAGTTAATGCAGTAGAGAAACTCGATGGCGCCGGTGGTGCGGTCGACGATAGCGACGGGGTTGTTGACGGTTTGTTCGTGTTCGCCGCCGGATTTTTTGTGTGGATTGCCCTCGAGGCGCGGGCCGTGGTGAGCAATGTTTTGAGGCGGGGCCCAGGTTTTCCCGCCATCGGTTGAGCGCCGGAGATGAACTTCAATCTCGCCCCAATCGGCGCCGGTGTTGCGGCGGGCTTCACAGTACGCGAGTACGGTGCCTTTGGGAGTCACGATGAGGCCGGGTATGCGGTAAAGCGCGATGCCGGCCATTTTGGTGGGGAAAACCTCCGAGGTTTCCAACATGGGCGCGGCGCGAAGTAGGCAAAGGCTGGCGAGGAGACTAAAAATAAGACGAGTAATAGACATGAGCGTGGGAAATTATTTTTTAATGAAAGCGTCGAGGGCGCGGCCGTTGAGCAACCAACTAAGATTGAAGGTGGCGACATAGACGCCTTCGTAGCAGTTTTTTTCGCCCCCTTCAAAGTGGAGAAAAATTTTGCCAGCGCTCGGGGTGCCGGCACGGCCGACGCCGAGGTTCGAGTAGGCGCTCGGGCCGGCAGAGACGAGGCGATGCACGGGCCAAGTTTTACCTCCGTCGAAGCTAGCCCAGACGGTGATTTTCTCGCGGCCGTTGGAGGTGGAGCCGCCGATTTTATCGGGCATTTTGCCGGCGACGGTGTCGAGGTTGCTGTAAAGCAGGATATCGACTCCGTCGATGGGCAGGCGAATGAGTCCACCCATGCAGCCGTAGGAGGTGCCACGCGCCCCGTCGGGAAGCACGTCGCTTTCAAAAGGATTCAACCACAGTTGGCCACCGTCGTAGCTCCAGCCAAAGAATCGGTTGTTTTTCCCCATATGCTCGCGGGAGCTGTAAAGCACGCGACCATCGGAGAGTTCGGCGAGCGCGCCTTCGCCCGAGCCGAGAATGGGGAAAGGGGCGCTGACTTGCCAGGTGGCGCCCTGGTCGTCGCTGAACATGGCGGTGTTGTAGTGATAAGGGCGCCATTCGACGTCGTTGGAATTGGTCGGGCCAAAGATGCGGCCGGGCAAGAGCAGGCGCCCCGCGTGCGGGCCGTAGCGCAACGTGATGCCGGGTTGAAAGGCGCCGACGCCGAGGGGCACGGTATCGGGCGAGCCGTGTTTAAACTTATTGGGCGAGATCCGAATGGTTTCGCGGCTCCACGTCTGGCCGTCGTCGCGGCTTTTCCAGAGAAAGCCTTTTTCGGCATGGATGAAGAGGATTTCGCCGTTGGTTTCGTTGACCATGACTTTGCCGCCGGCATCGGGGCCGACTTCGCGCGGGGAGCGCCAAGAGATGCCGCCGTCGGCGCTTTCGCGTACCGTTTGTTGGTGAAAGGCGAGCACGTGGCCGTTGCGCGCGGTGATGAGGTCGCGTCCGCCGCGGCCATCGGCGAGCCGTTGAACGGTGAGCGTGGGCGGACTGAGAAACGGCTGGGCGGAGAGCGCGATGGGGTCTTCGGCGAGAGCGGCTCC
>RGAX01000135.1 GCA_009919985.1 Opitutaceae bacterium | reverse complement strand
CCCTCGCACCGGCCAAGCCGTCATCATCGACCTCGGCGAAGGCAAAGACATCCACCCGCGCAACAAACACGACGTCGCCGCCCGCCTCGTGCGCTGGGCGCTCGTCAAAGATTACGGGATGAAACTGCCCTACCGCAGCCCCGAATATCAAAGCCTCAGCGTCGCGGGCGATAAAATCACGGTCACGCTCGACTGTTTTGGCAGCAAACTCCGCGCCTTTGACGTCGCCGAAGCCCGCGGCTTCACCGTCTGCGGCGCCGATAAAGTCTGGCACAACGCCACCGCCAAAATCGTCGCACCCAATCAGGTCGAAGTCGCCTGCGCCGCCGTCGCCGCGCCCATCGCGGTGCGCTACGCCTGGGCGGACAACCCGGTCTGCAACCTCTTCTCCGACGACGGCCTCCCCGTAACGCCCTTCCGCAGCGACGACTTCGAGATGACCACGAAGCCCAAGCCGCCGGCCAAATCTTGAGCCGACAAAAAAGTGAGCGCGGTTACTTTGCCGCGTTCAACAGCGGCTGCGTCCAGGCCATCTCAAATTCATCGGCGACGCTGCCGTTAACTTTGGCCTTAGAGGACATCACGCGCGCGCGCACGTAAATCTCGTCGCCGCGCAACGTGTACGCCGCACTCAGGCCTTTCACTTCAGCGAGCACGGCGCCCACCTCTTTGCTGTAACGGTGATGCGGCAGCGTTTTCTTCGATCCCGCGTCGCCATCACGCGACGGAAGTAACTGACGCGCGGGGTCGTAGCCGCGCCGCGTACCGATGAACTGCGTCACATACGTCACACCGGGCTCGGGTTGAATCTCAAGCGAAAGCGTCGTGGCCGAGCGCGTCACGTCCTGAAGAGTCACGCCGGATGACGCGTAAAAATCACCGGCTTCGAGCGCCAACACGATCGACTCGGGCGTGAGGTGGCGCGCGCGCACCATCACCCAGCCGCGCCCGGAGTTACTCTTGCCGAGCATGAGTTGTTGATAGTTGTGGGAATCATCGACGCCGATGCCGTACATGACCTCGAGTTTCAATTCGGCGAGGCGGCGCGTGAGGACGACATCCCAGATTTCCTCCGTGCTTAGATGCGCGGCATCGCCGGCGTTGTGCACACCGGGGTGACCGTTGTAGACTTCGAAAAATTTCTCGTGGTGCACCTGCATCAGTTCTTCAGCAGTCACGCCCCAGACGAAATTCGGGTGGTTGAGGTGGATAAACATCGGCTGACCGGTCGCCTGGCGTTGCGCGAGGACTGCTTCCACGGAGCGTTGCATGATTTCGAGGGCGTTGTCGGCGGCGACGGGCGCGATCAGCGCACGCGGGTTCGTAAAATTCATGTGCACCGGGCCCGTTTGCTCAGGCGTGGTCGCGGTTTTAGGGCGCTTCCAACTCGAGGTGACCTCCATACTCGGGATCATCAGAAAACGGCCGGGCTCCTCGAAGAGCGGGCGGTATTCCGCGAGCGGCTTGAGGCGGACTTCACGGACTCCGGCGGCGGTCGTACGTTGCTCGATCCAGTCGGCCCCGAAGCGCGCGAGGTAGTTATCTAGCACCGCGCCGCCGCCGCGTTGCTCGAGTTTTCCGGCGACGACGGCGGGAGGCTTGAGCGCAAACCAGCGCTGGCCCTCGGGCATGATGTTGTGCTCCGACATCGCGAGGAAGTGATAGCCAGCACGCTTGTAGCGGTCGGTGATCATCTCAGGGTAATCATCGCCATCACTCCAAAGCGAATGCGTGTGCAGATTACCCTTAAACCAACGCGGCTCGGTGTCAGCGGCGCGAACGGGCGCAAGCGCAAGCGCGGGCGCGAGCGCCAATAGTGTTAAACCGAGCACGCAGCCGGCGCGGAGACGAGGCGAGGACGACATGAGAAAATCCGAGATTTAGGTTTTATTTTTTAGAACGAGCCCTTGATGCCGGCGGTCCAGAGCGAGCCGCCGTAATCATCGCGCTGGCGGAATTTCGCGTAGAGCGGCGTGCTGGGGCCATAGGTTTTTTGATCTTCAGTGGCGCCGTTAAAATTGCGCAGGGCGATAAAGCCACCGAGTTTTTTGGTTAGAAAATATTCGGCGCTGATGTCGATGTAGAGACGCTTGGTACGGTAATTGTAGGTTCCCGGTTCGATGCTGCGGCCCGTGACGGCGGCGCGGCGTTGGACGCCGCGATAGTTTTCGTTGATGCGGATATTCCACTTGGGCCGCGTGAGACTGAGCCCGTAGTTCGCAACGAAGGGGTTCATGTCCATGAACTGATCGTAGGATTCTTTCGCGCGCTGCGAACTGGCGTTAAAGAAGAAGCGCATGCCGCGAGCCCAATACGGCAAGAAGGTGAGCGGTTGTTGGTAATCGAACTCGAGACCGTGCATGCGGACGTTGTTCGGGTTGTTGTAATTTGTAGACACGTCGTAGTCGCCGTAGGTGTCGGGATCGAGGGCGTAGGTCGCGAGAAATTCTTCCGTGGGACGCGTGACCGTGGCGACGAAGGCGTTTTTATAATCGCGAATAAAGCCGCCGATGGAGATTTGGCCGCCTTGGGCGAAGTAATACTCGAGCCGGGCGACATAACTTTCCGCCTGCCAGGCCTTGAGGTTGACGTTGCCAAGCGTGATACGGTTGGAGGCACTGGGCAGCAACTCGGTATTGGGCAAGGTAACGCCGCTGACGTAGTTGGTGAATTCGGGCCGGCCGACAGTTTGGTAATAGGCGCCGCGAATGATCCAATTTTCTGTGAGGTTGTAGTTGAGGTTGAGGCTCGGGAACAGGCGGAGGAATTCTTTCTTCGCAGTGTAGCCGCGGTCGACTAAAGTCAGCTTGAGCGCACCGAGGGCGTCGGTCGTGCTGCTGATGATGGGCAGCGGCGTGCCGGCAGCATCTTTGAGGACGAGGCCCGCGGCGTTGCGTTGGAAATTACGCGTAGGGTCGTTGAGTACGCCTTGGGCGTTGATGTTGGTCTGTTCGGCGCGGACGCCGGTGGTGACCTTCAGGCGATTGCTAAAGAAGGCGCCGTCGGCGCGGAAATAACCCGAGGAAATGATTTCCTCCACGCGGTTGGAGTTGTTCGTTTCGTTGGTGTAGTCGGCGGTGGGGCTGCGGGTCCAATAGCTAGGATTCGCTTTGTAGCCCTGCCAGAGTTTGCCGTTATCCACTTGTTGCTGCTTGGGCAGACCGAAGTCGGGGACGCGCGTCGAATAGACGTTGTCGAAAAACGGCATGGGGCTGTCATCGTTGATCAAGCCGGCTTGCGTGGTGGGCGTGGTGCTAGCGCGACCGTCAGCACCGACATAATTATATAGTTCGCCCGAAGTGCCACGACGGTCGCGGAGGACCGTGCGAACATCAAAGCCGCTCTTGAGCGTGACCGGGATATCGCGGACCACGAAATCGCGGCGTGCGTTGCCGTAGGCCTGGCGGCGGGTCTCGTAAGCTTTTTGGCGAACGCTATTGGCGGAGACGATGGAGTAGTTGCTAAGATCGGAGGGATCGACGCGTTTACCGGAGGGATCAGTGATCGTAATCGTGCTCGGGCGGAGATAGAAAATATCGTCAAAGCGAATCGTCACATTGGTGCGGCGACCGATAAAGCTATTGAAGGCGCCGTCGTCGATGTCTTGGTAGTGAATGCGCGAGGTGGAGTAAGAAAGACCGGATTCTAATTTCCAAAGCGGCCCGTCGTGGCGCCAGGTGAGCGTGGGCATGATCGTGCGACCGGGACGGATACGGCCGTTGTTCACGAGTTCGATTTGGCCGGCGTTGATGGCGGTGCCGGTGGTGGGATAGGTGCTGGCGACGCCGTTAGTAAACGTCGGACCCCAATCACCAGGAGCTACACGGTTGATGATGATATTCTGCGTGCGCGTTGCGAAATGCTCGCGAAGGTAAGCGTAGGAAAAACCAAAAGAGAGCCGATCACGCGGGGCAAAGCGCCAATCGACGGTGGTAGCGATGGAGTAGCGCGTGGTGTCTTTGCCGGAGTCGCGCCAGGAGTAATTCGTGAGGTAAGGCTTATCGGGTGTGGTGTCGGGGAGGCCCGTGTTGAGATTGGCCGCGACGTTGGTGACGGCCGCAGCGCCGCGCCACTGCGGCGCTTGGTTGCTCTGCGGGGTGTACTGCATCGAGTAGCCAGCGGAGAAGGTGAAACCGAAGTTTTTATTCACCGGCACAATCGCTGAAATGTCGAAGCCGGGGTGAATTTTGTAGGTTTTTTCACCCCAGCCTGGGCCAGGGGTCTCACGCAAGAAGGCGCGCTCGGCGTCCTTCATGAGGAAGGAAACGCTGTAGTTATAAGACGGTTTGTTGCGCTCGAAGGCGCTGCGCGGGACGAAATTCACCGAACCGGCGAGAGCGGAGCCGGGCTGCTCGGGCGTCGGCGAGCGGTTTACTTCAACGCGCGAGATACTGTTAATAGAAACCTGGTCGAGCTCGACGGCGCGCGTAGTACCGGCGCCCGAAGCGCTCGCCATATCGAAACCGCCGACCGAAATTGGGACGTTGCCCGCCGGCACGCCGCTGATTGAGAAACGTCGAGCATCGCCGCCTGTGTAATCACTCGTGATGCCCGGCAGAAACTTCATAAACTCGCCCACGCTGCCGTCGGCAATCGTGCCGAACGCATCCGCGGAGACGACGTTAGTGATGTTTTTCGCAAAACGCTGCTCGTTGATCGCTATGGATGAGGCGTCCATTTCACGCGAAGTATCGACGGTAAACGCGGCGAGTTTGATTGTGTCGTCGACGCCGGATTTTTCTTTAGCAGACGCCGGCTCACCGGTGTACGTGATGTCGCGCTGCACCGTCTCGCCCGCCGCTAGGACCACGGCTTCGGTCAGCGTGCCGCGGCCGGTATAGAAAATCTTCAATGTCACTTTGCCCGCTGGCAGACCAGCGAGTCGATATTGGCCCGTCGCATCGGTGAAGGTTTCCTGTTTGGAGCCCTCGACGGTGACGCGCGCCATCTCAAGGTATTGAGCGCGGCGCGTATCGAAGACGCGGCCTTCAATGCTGCCCGTGGCAACGCCTTGCGCAGAGGCAGAAGCGGCCAGCGCTAGCGCAAGCAACGCGCAAAGCCAGAAAAGAGCTGCGGACACAAACGAGGGGGTAGTTTTCATAGGACGTGAGGCCAGTAAGGTAAAATCGCAGTGAAAAAAATCAGGCCCACACAGCCCTTGGGGGTAAAGCTAGGTGGGGTTACAATTACGGAGCAAAACGAGTCAGCGGGCGAAAAAGAGGAGTCGTTATTCTTGGCTTACAAGCGAGGTAATTTTTGTGCGCAACCGCGTCACGCGACTGCTTGTCATCGGTCATTCCGCTTCTCATGTTGACCAAGCTTCGTACCACTCGCCCGCCTCGTTCACCCCGCCTCGTTTTTAACCATGCTCCGTCGCACGTTTTTGAAAACCGCTGCTGCCGCTACCGCGGTCACGGCCTTGTCGCGTTCCGATTTGCTCGCCGCCACCACGGCCCCAACGCCCAAGATCGCCCTCGGGCTGGATAACTTTTCGGTGCGCGCCCTCGGCTGGAAAGCACCCGAGCTTATCACCTACGCCGCGTCGCTGCGCTGTGATACGCTGTTTATTTCCGATCTCGACGCCTACGCGAGTTTCGACGCGGCTGCGCTTCGCGCCGTGCGCCGGCAGGCCGATGCCGCCGGTCTCGCGCTGTACGTGGGAGGCTGGAGCATTTGCCCCACTTCGAAAGCGTTTAAGAAAAATTGGGGTACCGCCGAGGAACTTCTGCGTCTCGGCATCCGCGTCGCGCAAGAACTTGGCTCACCCGTCTTCCGCGCGGTTCTCGGCACCATGGAGGATCGCAAGACGGAGGGCGGCATCCAGGCGCGGATCGCCGATACGATCGCCGTCATCAACGCCTGCCGCCGGGACGCCGAAAAAGCCGGCGTCAAAATCGCGATCGAAAACCACGCCGGTGACATGCACTCCTGGGAACTTAGGCAACTTATCGAGACCGCCGGACGCGATCTGGTGGGTGCCAACATCGATTCCGGCAACGCCGCGTGGACTCTCGAAGATCCGATGGATGTGCTCGAAACACTCGGTCCGGTGACGATCTGTTCCTCCCTGCGCGACCAACAAATCTGGAACACCCCCGAAGGGGCCGCCGTGCAATGGACCTGCGTCGGCGAAGGCTTAATCGATTGGAAAGCGTACGCGGCGCGCTGGGCCCAGCTGTGCCCGCAGGTACCGATCATGATCGAGACAATTTCCGGTTCACAGCGCGCGTTTCCCTACAAACAACCTGATTTCTGGAAACACTACGACCGACGCCCCGAGAAGCTCGCGAAGTTCGAAGCCCTCGCTGCGCGCGGCCATGCGCTCACACCGTTCAAAGCACCGGCCGGCCCCGAGGGCAAAAAAGCCACCCAAGATTTTCAAAAAACCGAAATCGAAAAATCCCTCACTTACCTCCGCCGCGAGATCGGCCTCGGCCGCCGCACTTAATCGTTAACGGCGTTACCCCACCCCGCCCCATGAATCGCCGCACGTTTCTCCAAAATTCCGCCACCGCCGCCGCCCTCGCGGCGATCCCGTTTTCTCTCCGCGCGCAGCCGAAATCTGGCGGCCCGCGTTTCCGGCTCGTGCTCATCGGCTGCGGTTGGTGGGGTAACAACATCTTACGCGAGGCGCTCGCCAGCGGCGCATGTGAGTTGGTCGCGTTGTGCGATGTCGATTCGCGCCAGTTTGAACTCACGCTAAAAAACGGCGCCGCGGGCTCCGGCAGCACGCCGAAGTTGTTTAAAGATTACCGCGAATGTCTCGCTGCGACGAAGCCCGATATCGCCATCATCGGCACCCCCGACCACTGGCACGCGCTGCCCATGATCGCCGCGGTGAAAGCCGGCGCGCATGTTTACGTTGAAAAACCCATCGGCCACACCGTCCTGGAAGGCCGAGCGATGGTAAACGCCGCGCGCGCCACGGGCCGCGTCGTTCAAGTCGGTACGCATCGCCGCATTTCCCCACACAACGTCAGCGGACGCGACTTCATCCGCTCCGGCAAACTCGGCGAGATCGGCATGGTGCGTTGCTTCGTCAACTACGGCGGCAGCGGTCCGGAAAAACCGTTGCCCACCGTCGCGGTGCCGCCGGAACTGGACTGGGATATGTGGTGCGGCCCAGCCCCGCTCCGACCGTTCAACGGCGGTGATCCGCGCGATACCACCAAAGGCGCCGGCAACCGCGGTATCCACCCACGCGGCTTCCGCAATTACCTCGATTACGCCAACGGCACCCTCGGTGATTGGGGCATCCACTGGCTCGACCAAGTCCTCTGGGTCACGGGTGAAAAATATCCGAAACGCATCTTCTCCAGCGGCGGCCGCCCCATCGCCGGCGCTCCGATCCTTAATGCTCAGGAGCAAACCACCGACGCCCCCGACCACCAACTTGCCACCTACAGTTTCGAAAAATTTAACGTGCAATGGGAGCATCGCCGCTTCGGGGCCAACAACACCGATAAAGGCGAAAATGTCGGCTGCTATTTTTACGGCACGAAAGGGATTTTTCACATGGGCTGGCAGCAAGGTTGGACGTTTTACCCCACCGACAGCAAAGCCCCGCCCATCACGGAGCCCGCGCAACTGCGCCAGCCCGACTCGCAAAATATCCAAGAGCTCTGGGCGGATTTCCTGCGCGCCATCCGCACCGGCACGCGCCCCGTGGCCGACATCGAG
>RGAX01000134.1 GCA_009919985.1 Opitutaceae bacterium | reverse complement strand
TTGCGGGACGAACGGCTAGGCGGAAGACTTTTCTGCATCCGATGGCAAGAAGTGTGACTCCAAGGCGTCGACTCGTTTGAATAAATCGGGGATTTTCCGGCGCAAAACGTTGATCCGTTGCTCGAGTTGGTAGGGCAGGCAGGGTGAACCTTTGACAAAACTGCCAGCGGCCAAGTCGGTGTTAACGCCGGTTTGGCCGTCGATTTTAGCGCCACGGCCGATTGTGATGTGCCCTGCGAGCCCCGCTTGGCCACCAATGACCACAAAGTCCTCGATCGTCGTGCTGCCAGCAATACCGACCTGGGCGCAGATAAGACAATGCCGACCAATGACGACGTTGTGGCTAACGTGCACCAGATTATCGATTTTAGTCCCCTCCCCGACCACAGTACGGCTAAACCGAGCCCGATCCAGCGTGCTATTGGCGCCGATCTCAACATCGGCTTCGATAACAACGGTGCCGATCTGCGGAACTTTTTCGTGTCGGCCTTGGTTAAATTCATATCCGAAACCATCAGATCCGACTACGGCTCCGGGTTGAAGTCGGACGCGAGCGCCTAGGATGCATTCGGCCGCGACGATGCTGCCTGGCATCAGCCAGCAATCCTCGCCCAAGACGGCTCCTCGACCGACAAACACTTGGGCTTGCAGATGGACGCGTTCACCGAGGCGCGCATCGGCTTCGATCACGCAAAGTGGCCCGATGGTGGCCGACGCGGGGACCAGAGCACCGGCCGCCACGTAGGCCGAGGGATGAACACCGGCAGATGGCTTCGGCCAGAGCGATTGCTCGATGCGGGCACAGACTTGAGCGAGGGCGACAGAGGGGTTTTCGACAAAGACGAATAATTGGTCGGGTCGTGGTTCTCCCTCAAAGTCGAGTGGCACGAGAACGACCGAAGCTTGGGACTGAGCGACCTCCGGTTTGTACTTGGGATTGCCGAGAAAGGAGAGGTCCCCAGGAGCCGCGGCTTTGAGCGCCGCGATGCCGCGCACGGTTTGGTGCGTTTGCCCAAGCGTGCGCGCCGCTCGAACCGTCGAAAAGATTTCTTCAGGAGAAAATGCGACCTGCATGTAATGGAAGCGTGCGAGATTTTATCGTGCGGGCAATCTCAGGGTTCAAGAACACGCGGTAAACTGAATGGTTTAAGAAATTTTAAGCACAAAAAAGCCCCGCCGATTGGCGGGGCTTAAAGGGTAACGTTGGCTGATTATTATTTGGTCGAAACGCCCGGAACGGTGATCTTAGGGGTCTCGGTAGCCGCCGGGGCAGCCGCGGGGGCTGGAGCGGGTGCTGCGGAGGCGGCGGGACGGTCCTTGTTGATCTCTTTCATCACGTCGTCGGTGATTTCGTAGGAGGCGTCAGCGTAGATCACGCTGGAAACGCCGATGAGAGTCGGGCCGGCTTTGTCGAGGAGCAGCGTGGCACCTTTGCGCTTACCCACATCAGAAGCGATTTTGCTGATTTCCTCGAGCATGACGCTGCGGAAATTTTGCAGGCGTTGTTGAAGGGAGCGCTGTGTGTTTTGGGCGAAGGTACCGATTTCGTTTTTCTTACGCTGAATCTCGTCGAGCTTCTTGGCCGCTTCGCCTTGGGACTTGGCCTTGGCCGCGTCGGTGAGCGAAGGGTTATTGGCTTGATCGGATAGACCCTTGTATTCTTCGACCAGAACGTTGCCGTCTTTGTTCATTTTCTCGATTTCTTCCTGCGCTTTTTGCTCATCCGCGCGAAGCTTGGCGTTCTGCTCTTCGGTCTTGTAATGCGAGTCGTAGAGCTTGGCCATGTCCACCACGAGAATCGTGGGGGCGGCAGCTTGAGCGACTACGGCAGACAGAGCCATTGCCGCAAAAATCGAGAGGGAGGTGATGATTTTCTTCATGAGTAGGGTTTGGAGATTAAGGGTGATATAAAATCGAAATCAGAAGCGCGTGCCAAAGGAAAAATTGAATTGGTTACCCTTCTTATTTTCTTTGGTGCCGGTGATCGGGATGCCGAAATCGAGACTGAGTGGGGCTCCAGCCACAAAGAGGCGCAGACCGAAGCCGAAATTATCATTATAACTAAGCGGGTTGAAATCGTAGGCGCCTTTGTTCACGAAGCCGCCATCATAGAAGAGGGCGAAGCGAATCGGGCTGACGATATCGATGGAGTACTCGGCGCTGAAGAAGCCGTAAGATTTACCACCAATAGGCTCACCGTATTCATCGCGGGGACCGACTTCGCGATTCTCAAATCCGCGGAGTGTGTAGGGCCCGCCGAGGTAGAATGAATCGTAGTAGGGAAGACGTTTCGTGGCCCCGAAATTTTGAATCACGCCAGCACGAGCGATAAGCGCCAGGACTTGGGCCTGGGTTTCGAAGATGGGAAAGAACTGGGATCCGCGAAATTCAAAGCGGTAGAAATTATCACTGCCGCCCAAGGGACCGCCGGCGAGATCCGTGTTGATTTCGACGCGATTGCCGGAGGTGGTATTGATGATTTTGTCGCGGGTATCACGCAACAATTGGAAGCCGAGTTTGGAAACCGTATTTTGCCCCGAGAGCGATCGAATGTAACTGGAGGCGCTGCTGGATACGTTTTGGATATCGATAATTTGGTAGGTGTAAGAGAGTTTACCTTCCACCAATTCAAAGAGGCGTTTGCGCAGATAAATTTCCCCGCCGGTCTCAATCTGGCTGTAATAGGAGCTGTTGTAATCAGAGCTCGTGCGGAAAATACTGAAACCCAAAGCTAACTGTTTCTGAAAGAGCCAAGGCTCTTCGAAGGAGAGGACAATTTCGCTGGATTGGCTGCCGAGCTGCATCCGGAGACGGAATTTTTGGCCATCACCTTGGAAGAGCGAGCGGCGATTAAAGATATCGAAATTGGACTGCGAGACTTCTGCGAAAATGGTCGCGCGCTCGAGCGAGCTGAAACCGGCACCGAAAGTAAGATTGCCGGTGCGACCTTCCTTAACGGCGATGCGCATGTTGCGACGACCGGGAATGTTTGTCTCCTGCGGGGTCACATTAACGTCTTCGAAGAAGCGGGTATTTTCGAGACGGAGCTTGCTGATTTTCATCAACACGGTGCTAAACACATCACCGGGCCCGAGGACTAATTCACGCACGATTACGGTGCTCTTGGTCTTCGCATTACCTTCGATGACAACAGACTCGACGTTGAATTTTTCGCTCTCGGTAATGCCGTACTCGATGTCGATGTTACCGGTGTTGACGTTAGGCTTGCGAACCAGACGCACTCGGGTGTCCAGGTAACCATCTTTGCCGTAAAAATCCTCCAAACGCTCGACGTCTTTATCGAGTTTGGTCGGCACGAAAACGACGCCGCTCTTCTGGCGGGCTACGCGCTTCAATAGCGCCGAGGTAAACAGCTTGTTGCCCTTGAAGGAGATCTCGCCGAGGCGGTATTGACGCCCCTCGGTGATGTTGATCGTCAGGACCAATTTCTCTGGGGTCGGGTAGGCGAAGATCACATTATCCTGGGAGATTTCGACGTCGAGATAACCGTGTTCGCGGTAGTAATCGCGCAGTTTATCCAAATCATCGTCGAATTGGTCGTCCTTGAAACGACCTGAGCCCGTCAGCCAAGAAAACATCCACCATTTTTTGGTCTCCATCTCACCTTTGAGGGCGCGGGCTTTAACGTTGGTATTTCCAACGAAGCGAACATCGGATATTTTAACCTTATTACCTTCCTTGATCTTGAAGATAATGGTGCCGAAGCCCGTGGCGCGATCGCGATCGATGGTGTAGGTAACCGAAATCTGATTATACCCGGATTTCTGGTAATACTCGCGAATTTTCTCGGAGTCTTCCTTTACCAGGCGTTCATCGAGGGCGGTGTTGGGCTTGGTTTTGATTTCCTTTTCCAAACGCGTGCCTTTCACCTTCTTATTGCCCTCGTAGCGGATGGCCAAAACGCGGTATTTCGGCGTGATTTCAATCACGAGGTTAAAGGATTTTCCGTCAACAGCTTCACGCTTGATTTCGATGAACTCGAAAAGACCGGTTTTGTAGAGCGAGCGGATGTCGCGATCGAGCATCGTGTCGTCAAGATCGCCGCCCTCGCGGACTTGCATGTTGGCGCGAACGACCTGTTCGCTGACGTTGGCCGAACCGGCGAATTTCACCGTGATCGAGCCTACTTTGAAGGCCGGAGCTCCCTCTTGAGCGCCCGCCAAAGCGGCCGGCTGGGCCTGCAAGGACATCGCACCCCCGGCGAAGAGGGAAAATAAGGCAAAAAGGAAGCAGGCGACCCTGCGCACAGGGTTACTGAGTGTAGTTTTCAAAGCGGGTGATGTCTCTTAGGAACGTAAGCTTCAATTCTCCTACTGGGCCGTTTCGCTGCTTGGCAACGATTAACTCGGCCGAGTCGGCGGCGACCTGAAATTTTTCGTCAGCATCTCTTGGGCGCGCGAGCATGAGAACGACGTCAGCATCCTGCTCAATGGAGCCGGATTCACGCAAATCGGCCAATTTCGGAGTTCGGTTTTCTTTTTCGGAGGCACGGTTGAGCTGACTTAGTACAACCACGGGCAGGTTGAGTTCCTTCGCCAGCGCTTTTAAACCACGCGAAGCCTCGGCGACTTGTTGTTCGCGGGGCATTTTAGAATCAGTCGGGGCGAGCAACTGCAAGTAATCGACCACGATGAAGCCGAGGGGATTGCGCGCATGGATGCGGCGAGCTTTCGCGCGTAACTGCATGATCGAGAGCGCACTGGAATCATCAATGAAGATAGGAGCCTTGGAAAACTGATCGGCCGCCGCTAGCAAGCGCGCTTGTTCATCGCCGTTTTTGGAGAGCAGGCCGTCGCGCAGTAACTTCATGTTAACGCGGGCGCGCGAGCACAACATACGTAGCGCGAGTTGGGCGGCACTCATTTCGAGCGAGAAAATTAACACGCCCACCGGTTCGCCTCGGTGCGGCAAAGCCGCGGATTCGGCCATGTTCAACGCGAGCGAGGTTTTTCCCATCGAGGGACGGGCCGCGAGGATGATCATTTCCTGGCGTTGGAATCCCCAGGTCAGCGCATCTAGGTCTTTGAAGCCGGATGTGACGCCGGTCATCTCGCCCTTTTTCATCATCATCTTGGTGATGACGCCCATCGCCTCGCGCGTGGGTTCGCGCATGGGCTTGGCACTTTCGCTCACACGGTTTTGCGTGACGTTAAAAATACGCTGCTCGATCTGATCGACAAATTCATCGATCCCGCCGGTAAACCCATAGCATTCCTCTACGGCGCCTGTCGCCGAACGAATCAATTCCCGCAGCAGATGCAGCTCACGGACCTTGTCGATGAAGTAACCAGCTTGCGCCGTAGTTGGGATGCGGCTGCTGATCTGGGTAAGAAACGCGAACCCTCCGACGGCATCGAGCTGTTTGATTGTTTTTAGATCTTCGGCGAGTACAGCCACATCGACCGGCATCTGCCGATTATATAAATCAAGCAGACGCTCAAATACGATCCCGTGCGCCGCCAAGTAAAACGACTCCGGCCGGATGCGCGCTTCAAGGCAGCGAGAAATGACATCGGAACCATCGAGCAGACAGCACCCAAGCAAATATTCCTCGGCTTCCAGGCTGTGCGGCGGGGTGCGTCCGGCAAACACTTGGGGTGAGCCCTCGGCGCGACGCGAGAATTGGGGAGAATCTTCAGACATACGGGTACCAGAATTCAGACGGGTTACGCTCTGGTCCGCAATGGCGAGTTGTCCACAAACAATTCAGAAAAAACGAAGGCCGCGTCATCCGACGCGGCCTTGAGGAGTAAAATACGATATAACTTATTTCTTGTCGCTCTTAGCGCCACCTTTAGCGGCGGGCTTAACTTCGACAGGGGCGGCGACGTCGATCGGGTTCTCCGAGACGACATCGAAGCCGAGCTCGACCGAGACATCCGCGTGGAGCTTCACTTTGACCGTGTGCTTGCCGAGGGTCTTGACCGGGGTGTGCAAGTGGATGCGCTTCTTATCGATCGTGAAGCCACCAGCGACGAGTTTGTCGTGGAGGTCGTTCACGGTGATGGCGCCGAACATCTTGCCGCCTTCGCCCGTCTTCACGGCGAACGCGAGGCTGGTCAGCTCGAGTTTCTTGGCGAGTTCTTGCGCGCCGTTGAGTTCCAGCGATTCGCGCTCGGCGCGACGCTTCTTAAGCGCTTCGACCTGCTTGCGGTTCGCGGTAGTGACCGGCGCGGCGAAGCCACGCGGGAGGAGGAAATTGCGGGCATAGCCTGCACGCACTTTAACTTGGTCGCCTTCGCCGCCGAGACCTTCGACGGGTTTTAAGAGGAGGATATCGCTGTTAGCCATGTTGTTTTGGTATTAAAAGTTTAGATTGAGGGGGAAGTTACTGGCACCGATTAGAACGGTACATCTTCATCGATGTTGTCCGTCGCCGGTGGGCGGGAGGCTGCACCACGGGCTGGCGGCGAATTACGCTCTGGTGAGGTCTGGTCGACCTCGTCCGTCGGGCCGCCCGCTCCAGGAGCAGAGCCGGCGCCGCCGCGAGTGGAGAGGAATTGGACGTTATCGAGGACGACCTTGAGTTTGCTGCGTTTCTGTCCGCTTTGCTTGTCTTCCCATTGGTCGAGCTTGAGACGGCCTTCAACCATGGCGGGGCTGCCTTTGGAAAGGTATTTAGCAACCAGCTCGCCCTGTTTACCCCAAGCCTCGATGTCGATGAAGGTCGTCTCGTCCCGCGTAGCGCCCGACTCGTCCTTGAACTGACGGTTCACAGCCAAACCGAATTGGCAGATGGCCGTGCCCTTGGGCGTGACCCGCAGTTCGGGGTCACGGGTAAGATTTCCGATAAGAAATACTTTGTTGAGATAGGCCATGGGTCAAGGCGACGGAGGAATCGCGATTAGACGGACTCGACGAACGTGCGGTAGACGTTGTGGTTGAGGCGGAGGCGCTCCTTGAGTTGGCCTGGGCCTTCGGAGGGGGCGCTGAAGGAGATGTGTACATAGGTCGCACCGGTTAGCTTGGGGTCGGTGACGCGCACGAAGTCGCGACGGCCGAGATTTTCGACGGTAGTCACATCGCCTTGGACGGCGGTGATGACTTGCTTCACGCCGTCGATGATCTGTTCGACGGTTTCTTCCTTGCCACGGTTGTCGATGATGAAGGTGGCGCGGTAATTGCGTTTGGACGGGTTCATTGATTGGGTTCTCGGCGGTTGAGTTGATTCATGGCGAAGGAAGCGCCGCGAGTCAGCAGCAATTCCAAGCCTTCGATGTAGTGGGTGAGTTTTTGTTGAATGAGAATACTTTGATCTATCGTGAATTTTCCGAGGACGAAGTCCTTGAGGTCCATGGCCGCGGGTTGTTTAGGGCCGATCCCTAGGCGGAAGCGTAAGAAATCGGGGCCGAGTTGCTCGAGCAAGCTGGCGACACCGTTGTGCCCCCCTGCCCCGCCGTTTTCGGCCACCTTCACGATTCCGACTTCGATGTTGAGATCGTCGTAAATGGCAACGATTTCAGGCGCGGCCAGTTTGTAATAACGAGCGACGGCAGCGACGGATCGGCCACTTTCGTTCATAAACGTAAGCGGCTTCACCAACCAGCGGGTACAGCCAGGCGCAAAATCCCAACGGGCGATTTCGGCTTCAAAGCTAGGTTTGGTTTGCCAAGTAAGGCCGTGCTTTTGAGCAAGGGCTTCGATGACAACCCAACCTAGA
>RGAX01000133.1 GCA_009919985.1 Opitutaceae bacterium | reverse complement strand
AGTATTCACATTGGATTTAATAGCGGCGCGTTTTGACAGCGCTGCTACAGTTGTCACTTTGGCGTCATGGCCAGCCCGACGTTTTCCATCACCCGCCGCGTGGAGTTTCATGAGACCGACGCCGCTGGGCTCATGCATTTTTCCAATTTCTACCGCTGGATGGAAGTATGCGAGCACGAGTGGTTTCGTTCCCTTGATCTCGCCATGATGAGCACCTCACCCGAGGGCGTGCGGCGCGGTTGGCCGCGACGCGAGGCCTCGTGCAGTTTTGTGCGACCGCTGCGTTGTGGTGATCTCGTACGTGTGACGGGCACCGCGATCGAAGTGAAAAACGTAAGTGTTGCCTATGAATTTGTCTTTGAAAAAGACCGCGCCGGCAAATGGACCGAAGTCGCGCGCGGCCGCATGACGACGGTGCATGTGCGACAAGACTCGGAAGGTCGTATGGAAGCGGATCCGTTGCCTTCTAACGTGCGTACGGCTTTTGGCGCTCCGGACGTTTCCGTGTGAGCGCGGGCCGAAATCAGCGATAAAGCAAAAACGCTTTGCGCCGCATTTCGAACTCCGCAAGGCTTGGACTCCAAGCGGCTTTGATCTCGGCGAACGATTTTCCGGCGACGATTGCGGCGAGCGTGGATTCGTCGCCAAGCAGGCGCGCCATCGCTGTAGACTGAAGTTTTTGCGGATAAATTTTTTGCAGCGCAACCGTGAGCGCGAGGCCGATGTCGACGGCGTTACAGTGCGAGCGATCGGTGAGGATGACGCGGACTCCGCCGCAAGATTTATCGGCGTGTTTGAGCGAACGCGCGGGGCCAGCGTAAAGCGCAGGACGCGGCGTGAACGTTACGGGTTCAAAGCGCACGCCGGCGAGTCCGGCTTGGTTGAGTTCAGCGGCGAGGCGTTCGCCATCGATGAAGGGTGCGCCGATTTGCTCAAATGGTTTGAGCGTGCCGCGGCCCATCGAAACCTCTGTGCTTTCGAGCAAACAAAGTCCGGGGTACAACGTCGCGGCGGTGAGACTGCGCATCGAGGGCGAAGGATTGATCCACGCGAGACCCGTTTGATCGAGCCAGAGATCGCGCGCCCAATTTTCGCAGCGCACGACGGTGAGATCGGCGCCGAAATGGCGCTCGGCGTTGTACATTTGGGCGAGTTCGCCGAGCGTCATGCCATGACGCACAGGAATTGGATGAAAGCCGACGAAGCTGGGGGCGCGCGTCATGACGGGACCTTCGACGCCGACGCCGTTGATCGGATTCACTCGGTCGAGCACGATGAATTTTTTCTTGGCAAGAGCGGCCGCTTGTAAAGCGATGCCGAGCGTGGCGGAGTACGTGTAGAAACGCGCGCCGATGTCTTGAATATCGAAGACTAATGCATCGAGTTCGCGGAGATGTTCGGCCTGGGGTGCGTGGGCACGTAGGACGGCGGCGGCGTAGGCTTCGGCGGATTGGCCGGAAGTGCGTGGCGGAGCAGCCCCGTATAGGCTGTGGATCGGGAGTTTTGTTTTCTCATCGATGGAATCGCTCACGGTTTCGTCGGCGTTACCGCGGATGCCGTGCTCGGGGCTAAATAAGGCGACGAGTTTCACGTCTTTGGCGGCGTGAAGCAGATCGATAGTCGAGCGGCCGTCGCGGTCGCGGCCAGTTTGGTTGGTGATGAGGCCGACGCGTAGGCCGCGCAGGCGGGCGAAATCTTCGCGCACGAGTACGTCGATACCGTTGAGCACGGCGCCCGTGTCGCGGCCGACGGCTTCCGCGGCGAGCGTGGCGAGCGTGCGGCGGAGCGGCGCGGTGTCACCCTTGCCATTGGGATGGACGCGGTTGGCGAGGAAGATCACGAACGTCTTCGTACCGGGATCGATCCACACGCTGGTGCCGGTGAAGCCGGTGTGACCGTAGGAGGCGCCAGCGGGAAACCAGCGGCCGCGCGGGCCGGAGAAACTCGAATCAATATCCCAGCCGAGGCCGCGGCGGTTGGAACCGTCGGTTTGTACGCGCGTCATTTCAGCGACGGACGCCTCACTCAAGATGCGCACACCATCGAGTTGACCGCCGCCCAGAAGCATCCGGCTGAAACGCGCAAGATCTTCAGCGGTGGTAAACAATCCTGCGTGACCAGCGACACCGTCCATCGCGCGTGCGCTGGGATCGTGGACGACGCCGCGCAATATGGTACCGGCCGCAAGTTCGGTCGGCGCAATACGCGGATGCTTGGCGGCGGGCGGAAGGAATCCGGTGTCGCGGAGGCCGAGCGGTTGGAAAATTTCGCGCGCCGCGTAGGCGTCGAGACGCAGGCCGCTGGCGATGCGGACGAGTTCGCCAAGGATGATAAAGTTGATGTCGCTATAAACGAAGGTGCTGCCCGGCGTGCTGCTGAGTTTTTCCGCGCAGGCGAGCGCGACTCCGGTGTCGTAGCCGGACCAAATAGGTTTCAGGTCAACGTCGGGACGTAGGCCGGAGTGATGATCGAGTAGTTGGCGGACCGTGACGGCGCCTTTGTCGTGCGCACCGAAGCTGGGCAGGTAACGTACGACGGGAGCGTCGAGCTCGAGGCGGCCGCGCTCGACCAGTTGCATGATGGCGGTGGTCGTGGCGATGACCTTGGTGAGTGAAGCAGCGTCGTAGATCGTGTCGGCGCTGATGGGTTCGTGCGCGGGAGCGAGTGCGCGCAGACCGTAGGCGCGTTGGTAGGCTTGCCCGTCGTGCTCGAACCAGAGGACGCCGCCGGGAATTTTTTTGGCGGCGATGGCCTCGGCCACAGCCTGGTCCATGGCGGTGATTTTTTCCGGAAGAAACGGAGACGCGTCGGAAAGCGCAGTCGTGCAAACAAGCCACAGCAGGGCGATGAAACGTCTGGGGTAGGAGCGCATCGGCACTAAGTAATAAGGATCTTTGGGGGCTGGGCGATAAAACTCCTCGCCAAATAAAATTCATTTTTGCGTGATGGCTTTACCCCATGAACGCCTATTTCAACTTCGGTGACTGGCTCGTGATTTTATTGTATCTCGGCGGCATCATCGGACTCGGCGTATGGTTCGGTAAAGACCAGCGCAACGTCGCAGCAGAGACGAGCGCGTTGACGATCATTGGCGTGCCGGCGATCGCGTACGGTTCGAATATTTTGTTTATCCAGATGATCGTGGGCTACGTGATCGCGCGGATCATTTTGGCGGTCGTGATGGTGCCGCACTACATGAAGGGCGAAATCTATTCGCCGTATCAGCTCCTCGAGCAACACCTCGGGCGCGGGCCACGGCGGCTAGCGGGCGCATTTTTTCTATTTCTGGAAACAATGGCAGCTGGCGTTCGCGTCTATGTGGCGTGCATTCCGATCCGGCTATTGTTGGGTGAATCGGTGTGCAGTTTTGGCGGCCTCGTGGATCCGATCCTCGGGGCGATTTTGCTCTTTGTCGGCCTCTCACTGCTTTACACTTATATCGGCGGCGTAAAGGCCGTGATCTGGACCGACGCGGTGCAATTTGGACTGTTTCTCGCCGGCGGAGTGTTCGCGCTGTTTTATATTCCTACGTTAATCGACGGCGGTTGGGGCGCGGTCATGGCGCAAGCCGGTGCGGCGGGGAAACTCGCGTGGATGAATACGAATTTTACGTTTTCGGCGCCCTTTAATATCTGGATGGGTGCGATCGGCGGCACGGTGATGGTGCTTTCGACGCATGGGGCGGAACAATTGATCGTGCAACGAGTGCTTGCCTGCCGCGACGTAGCGGACGGGCGCAAGGCGCTTGCGCTGAGCGCGGTGCTGATTTTCCCGTTGTTTTTAATTTTCCTGCTCGTGGGCGTGATGCTTTGGGTTTTTTACCAAGGTCACCCGTTTCAAATTCCGCTCCCCGAGGCGCGACCCGGGATTAAGTCCAATGACTTTATTTTCCCGATTTTTATGATGACAGAAGTGCCGCACATCTTGAAAGGATTTCTAATTGTGGCGATTTTATCGGCGGCGATGTCGTCGATTAGCTCGGCGATTACGTCGCTGGCGTCGGTCTCGACGATGGATTTTGTGAAGCAGATTATGAAAGGCCGCGACGAGGAATATTTTCTGCGATTCAGCAAAATCTCGACGGTATTTTGGGCGGTGGTGCTCGTGGGCACAGCATGGCTCACGCGGGAAGTGACCTTTGTGTTGAACGCGGCGTTTTCGCTACGCGGACTCACGGCAGGCGCGTTGCTCGGCTCGCTGATCATCGCGCTGTTTTGGAAACGGCTCGGCGCTAGGGCTACGATGGTCGGGATGACGACCTCGCTCGTGGTGATGAACTTAATTTACTGGCCGGCGAACGTGGCCGTCACGAAGGAGTGGTGGCTGCGTATCTTTGGTGCCGAGGTGTTTTGGCCTTGGTTCACGTTGATCGGCACGCTGGTGACGCTGGGCGTCGCCTGCGGCGTGGCGCACTTGTGGCCGGAGCGCGGTGAGCGCGGCTCGGATTAATTTTTGAAATCGGTGCCGGGGCGGACTAGGTCGAGCTCCTTGATCCAGACGTTGCGGTAGCGGACGTCGTGGCCCTCGCATTGTAGTTTCAGGCCGCCGGGGACGTCGGTGATGCCCTTGCCGCCATCGTTACCGCCGTCGATCCCTGAGTTGGGGCCACCCCAGACCTGTTGGATGACTTGGTTGCCGTGGACCTTGACGCCGTTGAAATAAAGGGTGACGCGTGCGGGCTCTGTGCGAACGCCGTCTTTGAAGCGGGCCGCGCGGAATTGTATGTCGTAGGCGTTCCAATGGCCGAGGCCTTTGTAGGCGAAGTAGGGCGAAGGAGTTTCGTTGATGACGGCGCCCATGCCGTGGTTCGTAGCGTCTCCGTCGCAGATCTGGATTTCGTAACGGTTTTGGAGATACACGCCGCTGTTGCCGCCGGGTTTGCTGACAAGGAACTCCACGTGCAGGCGGAAATCGCGATAAGCTTTTTTGGTCACGATATCAGCGGCGCCAAATTTCCCGCCGTCGGCGGCGCGGTCATCGGTCATGAGGACGCTGGTGCCGGGGACGACGGGATCGGGTACGATCTGCCATTTGATGGGAAGGGCGGAGGTGAAGCGTGGGCCGGTCCAGTACGTCCATTTGGCGTCGAGCGTGGCGCGGGTACCATCGATAAGCATTTCAGCGCCCGTGAGCGGCACGGCGCCGACGCCAATCTCGGCACGGCTGAAGGGTGAAAGTACGGCAAGGATAAGTACGAAGACGGGAGCGAGGGTTTTGAGGGGTTTTTTCATGGGGAAATGTGATCAGGTATTGAGCCGAATGACGACGCTGGCGTCTTGGTTAAGATATAGTTTTACCGGAATTTTTCAAAGTGGCTTGAAGCTCAAGCAAGGTGAGTAGGGCGGTGGCGAATTCGGACGAGCGCTGGATTTCGGTGATCATGCCATCGTTTCAGAAAGGAACTTTGCCAATGTAGGCTGAGCCGAGGGCTCACGCGGAGCGGCTTCCTTGCGGAGTGATTACGGTAGCAGTAGCACACGGGCCATTTGGGCGCCGGCGAGGCTGCCGGCGATTAGAGAGGAGTGCCAGAGCCAGCGTTTTTTGACGACGAGGCAAACACCACCGAGGGCGATTGCGATTTGGAAGATCGTGGTGGCGAGACCCATCTCGCGGCTGGCGTCAGCGGCGTGCGTGGCGGCGGTCCGTGCCTCGTCGCGTTTCCCTTCAAATTTATGCGCCTCGGCGGAGATGTCTTTCTTTTCCTTTTCGTAGCGATCAATGCGGCTGGTGATAGCGGCGAGCGTCTTGGGCTCGGGCGCGCCGAGCGCGTTGAGGCGATCGCGCTCCTGTTCGTAGATGCTTTGTTTGATGCCTTTGGCCTGATAAAAAGCCCATTGGTCGGAGGCTTGGGCTTGGTTAAAGGTGGCCTCATTAAGCTGTTTCATGGTGGCTGACGAATAGCCCGCGCCGCGTTGGGTGGCGACGGCGGCGAGGACGGCCAGACAGATCATCGAGAGGGAGACAAACTTGGTCCAACTGTCGCGCTTCTCTTTGTCTTTTTGCGCTTGTTGATCGGCTTTGATGGCGGCGACTAGGTCTTTGAGTTCGTCGAGATTGGTGCTCATAAATGAAGTGTTATATTAAATTTTGGCACTGCTCGTGCAGCTGTCAGTTGTTTTGTTCTGGGCCTAGAGATTTCGCGCATTGAGCTGGTCACCTTGGATAAGTCTGAAAAGCTTACAGCATGAATCTGTGTCTCTGGCTCGCTGGTCTGCGGTTTAGGGTGACAAATTTTGGCCGGGTACTCATAATCGTAGCTTGTGCTGCGGCGGTAGCGGGAGCGGCGCCGGTCACGTTTGTGTTTACGTCGGATGTGCATTTCGGGATCACGCGAGGATCTTTTCGCGGCGGGGCCAATGTCGACGCCACCGTCGTGAATGCCGCGCTGGTGCAGGCGGTGAATGATTTGCCCGCCGCGGTTTTGCCGTCGGACAAGGGACTGCGCGCAGGCCAGCCGGTGGGCGCGGTGGAGTTCACGGTGATCACGGGCGACCTCACGAGCCGCATGGAGCTTTACCCGATTCACATCCAGAGCGCGACGGCGTCATGGGCGCAGTTCAACATTTGCTGGATCGACGGGCTCGCGCTTAAGGACGCCCGCGGCGCGCGCACGCCATTGTGGTTCGTGCCGGGTAACCACGATGTTTCCAATGCCATCGGTTCCCCTAGCAAGATGGTGCCGGCAACGGATGCCATCTCGCTCGTGGAGATTTATAATCGTATGATGCGGCCCGCCACGCCGCGCACGAAAGCTTCTTACAACTACGCGAAGGATAAAATCATCTACGCGCACGATGTCGGTGGCGCGCACCTGATATTTCTCACTATCTGGCCCGACACCTCGGCGCGGGCCTGGATTGAGGAAGATTTAAAAACGGTGCCCGCGGGCGTACCGGTGTTTATTTTTTGTCATGATCCGCCCGAGATCGATGCGCGCCACCTGACGAATCCTTACGGTAAGCACGACATCAACAGCCGCGATAAATATGAAAACGTTGTGGGCGATATTTATGCCGACGTGGCTCCCGCGTCGCCCAGCAATGGAAAACCCGACGGTCCAACCCTGATCGAGCAGCGCGCATTGGCGAAATTTCTCAAAGCGCATCGCAACATCGTCGGCTATTTTCACGGGCATTCCAACTGGACGGAATTTTCGACTTGGAAGGGACCGGATGCCGATCTGGCTTTAAATGTATTTCGCGCAGATTCGCCCATGAAAGGATCTTTCTCGGGCAAAGATGAGACGAAGCTGTCGTTTCAGGTCGTGGTATTTGATGCCGCTGCGGGTCGCTTGTCGGTGCGCGAGTGCCTCTGGAACACCCGCCCGAAAAGCGAGGGAGCGGCGTCGCTGGCTTGGGGTGAGAGCAGGACCGTTTCGATTGCGATCCCTTAAGCGAAATCTTAAATCACCTGGGAAATAATCTGTCTAATTTTTTTCGATCGCGGCACTCAACCGCGGCCAGAAATGGCGGCGGACGCAGTCGGATTGAGCAGCTGGTAAATGTGGTGATCGACGAAGTGATCGTAGAGCCACTCGGCTTTTTTGAGCGTGCTGATGGGCATGAAGCCGAGACGTTTTACCAGGGCGGCGGCGCGGTGATTTTCGGTGGCGACGGCGACGATGACGCGGTCGACTTTGAGTTGGGTGAACGCGTGTGCGATCACGGCTTGGCAAGCGGCGGTCAT
>RGAX01000132.1 GCA_009919985.1 Opitutaceae bacterium | reverse complement strand
GTTCGTTCGGCGTGGGAGATAAACCGATCGCATCGGCAAACGCATCGGTAGGGCTCAAGGTGGCGCTGGCGAGAACGATACCTCCGTAGGCGCGGAGCGTTTCGCCAAGGGCGTCGGCGGCATCGAGGCACGTGAAGGAAAGTTCGGCCGGGCGAGGAGACCAGAGGAGTTTACGCAGAAGCGGATTGGCGAGCCACTCGGAGAGAGGCGGCGTGGCCCAGAGCAGTTCGGCAAAATGGGGACCGAGAGCGGCTGAATCGATCGGCTCTTGGGCAAGAGTCGAGGCGAGGGTCGCTAGAGTATCGGCGACATCGGCCTCAAGGGCGGGGTCGAGGACATCGGCGGCGGGGAGCGCTGAAAGAAGTAGCGTCCAACTTTCCCAAGCGCGTAGGAGGCTTTTGGACGCGCGTAAGTGATCGAGTTCGGTGAGCAGCGCGCGGGCGTCGGCGGCGTTGGCGTGATGTGAATACGCATCGGCGACGCGAGTGGGCAGGTTGTGCGCTTCGTCGACCAAGAGCAGTGTGCGCGCGGGATCGAAGCCGGGTTGATTGTAAAACAACGTACGGTTGGAGGGCGCGAAGACGTAGTTGTAATCTCCGATCCAGACGTCGTTGAAAGCGAGGGCGGCGCGGGTGATTTCGTACGGACAGATGCGAGCGGCTTGGCCGGCGGTGCGTAGCGTGGGAAGATCGCGCGCTTGGTTTTCGAGGAGGTAAAAACGAGACAGACCGCTCGCGGACCAACGGGTTTCGAGGTCGGCTAGGTAAGCGCACGAATCGCGGTGGCAGTGAAAGGTGTGATTGACGCAGTGTTCGGATTTATTGCGCACGTGCCAGATTGCGACAGGCGTGGTGGCCGCGGGATTCGTGAGGGCAGCGCTAGAAGTTGTCGTCGCGGTGGGCGCGACCATGGGCGTCATCGCCGCCAGGGTGCGTACGACTTGGAGTTGGCCCGTGGATTTGCTGGTGAGATAAAGTATGCGGTCGAAGTGACCGGTGCGGAGTTGGCCGAGGGCAAACTCAAGGAGAACGCCGGTTTTGCCGAAACCGGTCGGAGCTTCGAAGAGGATGGCGGGGTGGCGCTCGAAGGCGGCGGTGAGTTCGGCGGCGGTGGTTTCTTGGCCAGGGCGCGGCGTGGTGAAGGCAGGACGGTAATCGAGTTGGCGGAGTCGGGCGCGGGCGCGGAGGCGGAGGTCGAGAAATTCGGTGAGCTTCTCGAGTTGAACGCGGAAAAGATTTTCGTCGGCGGGATTAAGCGCCAGAGTTTGCGCGAGGCCGGAACCGGTTTCGACGAAGATGAGTTGGGCGCTCAGGGTGACGCGGGCCGAGTCGAGGGCGCCGAGGCGGGCGAGCGCGACGTAGGTGGCGAGTTGGGCGAAATACGAAGGATAATCGCGGCGTAGTTCCGTTTCATCTGCGGGCAACGGGCGGGTGACGGTCTTGATCTCACGCAGGATGAGGGCCGGAGTTTGACGCAAGAGTTGGTCGATGCGGCCGTTAAAAGTAATCGTCCAGCCGCGGTGAAAAATGCGGCCCTCAATGGTGATCTCGAATTCTGCGCACGCGCCATATTCGGCGGTGGCTTGGGTGCGGAGTTGTTGGTGCCAATAGGTCCCGAGTTGAGCGCGCCAGAGGCCTTGCGGTCCGCCGGTAGTGTCGCGTGGGCCGAGCGTGAAATCGGAAAACTCGCCAACGCTCAAGCGAGCGGTGCGGGCGTCGAGGGAGTATTCCATAATGCAGGAGACGGAAGCGCCGCGGGTTTAATCGAGGAGTATCTCCGTGTGGTTGCGCAGATAATTTTCTAAGTGGCGCGTGAGACGGGTGCAGGCTTCAAGGGGCGTGGTTTGGGTGGCGAGGGGTTGGTTAAGGAGCTCGACGGCGAGCGGGCGGTCGTTAGCCGGGAGAGTGGGAAACCAATGTTGTTTGATGGGGTAACCCTCATCGCGAGCGAAACAGTAGATGCTTTTGAAATAAACAATCTCAGCGCGGGCCTCGGAGCTGAAGGCGGCCAGCGCGGTGCGGAGCAGGGTTGCGACGACGGCGCGACTGTCTTCGTGCACGGGATTGCGCGCGATCAAGCTCGTGAACGTGCTGGCGAGACTGAGCGCGGTATAGCTGCGCCCGATCCCAGCGTGACGGGCAAGGAGACGCACTTCCTTGATGAACCACGTTGAGCCTTGGTTAGAAGATTCGAGCGAGAGCGCGACTTCGTCGAACAGATCGAGTGCGAGGTGGTTAGACGCGTTTTTTTTGGGCAGACGTTGCAACGCGAGCACGTTGCCGTGTTCGCCGGAAAATAGCGTAAACGTCTGAAACGCATCGGCGGGAGGACGCTTCGAGAGAACGAAGGCTTCGGTTTGGAGGAGACGGCCGGACATGGGCATGGGCATGGGCATGGGCCCGCGCGAGGCGGAAGGGCCGCGGCGTTGCGAAAAATTAGCGCGAGAGATCCGCGGCTTTGACCTGCGGCCAAGGCGGTACTACGGCGCCACCTGAGATCACCATTTTCATGCCCTCGCCAACGCTCATCTCAAGCTCGGTCACTTCACGGCGTGGCAGCAGCAGGAGAAATCCGCTGGTGGGATTCGGCGAAGTGGGGACGAAAACGGTCCAAACTTCTTCGGCGGTTTTGGCTTGGGCTTCGCCTTGGGTTTTACTGGTGAGAAAGCCGATCGCCCAGACGCCGGGACGGGGGAATTGCACGAGCACAACTTGGTTGAAAAGGTTGCGGTTTTGCGTGCCGAAGGTGTCGACGATTTGTTTGACGGTATTGTAGACGGCGCTGACGCCCGGAATGCTGAGCATGAAGCGCTCGCCGATGGAGACGAAATATTTGCCGAAGACGTAGCGCGAGACGTAGCCAAGGCCGGTGACGAGGATGATCACCAGAAGGGTGGCGAGTATGTCCCAGAGAATCGTGAGGCTGGGGCGGTCGCGAAAGGTTTCCGGTACGAAGAAAAAGAATAGCGGCCGAAAGGTACCACCGACGAAATTAATGATGTTGGTGAAGGCCCAGACGGTGACGATCAACGGCGCGAGCAGCAGTGCGCCCGAGATGAAGGCATTGCGCAACGTGACGAATCGGGACTGTGTGGCGAGATGGGGTGAGCTGTTCGTTGCATTCATAACGGTAGTAAGTTTTAGCGACGCAGGGCGAAGCCGGGTGAGATTTTATTTTGAGTTAAGATTTTTAAGGCCCGGGCTTCGGCGCGACGCATGATGCGTTTTTTCGCGGGTTGTAGGTCGTCGTAACCAGCGAGGTGCAGCCAGCCGTGCACGACGTAGAGCAGCAGTTCGGTGGCGAAGTCATGGCCGTTTTTTTGGGCGTAGGCTTGGGCGGTGTCCACGGAGATACAGATTTCGCCAGCGACGCCGTGGGCGGGATCGCCTTCGAAGGTGATGACATCGGTCGTGGTCGGATCTGCCAGGAATTCGGCGTGGAGTTGGGCGAGGGCTTGATCGTCCAGGAAGACCAAGGAGAGTTCGCCGGCCGGAATGCCGCCGAGAAATTCCGCGGGAAGATGCTGGAGTCGAAGGAAAAGCCCGCCATGGCTGCGTCAACGGGGGCAGAAGTCAACAAGACCGCCTCGCTGGGCGCGCCCAATGCCACGGGCCCCAAGCTCAATCCGAGCCAGAAGGGCCAGTTCGGCGATGCGATCAAGGACGATTTTATCGATGAGGGCGGTGAGTTGCGCAGCGTCGGCGGCGCGGAGGGAGCGCGACGCTGCTTCGACGCCATCGGCGAGGGCGATGACGGCACTTTCTTTGAATTGTGGGCGCGGGCCGTCGTAGCGGAAAGGAGTCTCCGAGATTGACGCAACTTCCGGCTGAAGGGTGATTTGCGGAGCAAGAGATGGTGTCAGCGGTGAGCGAGAGTGGCTGCGCGCTTGTTCGTAGAAATAGCGGACGAGGGTGGTGCCGTGGTGTTGGCGGATGACGTCGAGTACGGCGCGAGGGAGGCCGTGGCGAATGGCGAGTTCGACGCCGTCGGTGACGTGGCGCTTGATGATTTGGGCTGATTCAATCGGTTCGTGTTCGTCGTGAGGATTGTGGCGGTCGCGTTGGTTTTCGGTGAAGTAAGAGGGGTGCGCGGTCTTGCCAATGTCGTGGAAGAGGGCGCAGACGCGGGCGAGCAGGGGGTTGGCGCCGATCGCGTTGGAGGCGTTTTCGGCGAGTTGAGCTACGACCAGAGAGTGGTGATAGGTGCCGGGCGCTTCGAGCTGCATACGGCGCAGCAAGGGGTGGTTGTAATCGGTGAGTTCGAGCAGAGTGATGTCGGTGGTGCGCTTAAAAAGGGACTCGAGCACTGGAAGCAGACCGACAACAGCGATGCCGGTGAACAGGCCGGTTAACACCCCGGCGGACATCTGACGGGCGAGGGTGTCGAGGGGCGTTTGGTCAGCGAAGGCGATCAATGCCGCGAAGACTGCGACGGTGAGTCCTCCGGCGGCCGCAGAGCGTACGACGCGGCCGCGTCGGCGCGCATCGCGGCAGAAGAATATTGCGACTAGTGAAGCGAGGAAGGTGAGCACGAGCAGATCGAGGCGGTTGCCGTAGATCACGCCGGTGAAAATGGAGATAAGCAGCGCCATGAAGATGGCGGAGCCGGCATCGATGAGGATGGCTACAATGAGCGGGGCGAAGGCGGTGGGGGCGACGTAGGGGAGAGTCGAGGCCCAGGAGCCGTCACGCACAAAAAATTCGGCGCCGCCGAGGGTGTAGACGAGGCGGACGAGGCCGAGGTTGAGGATGACGACGAGGGCGAGGAGGCCGAGGCGGACGTTACTGCGGAGTGTTTCAGTGTCCTCGATGCGGATGTAGATGATGGAGGCGAGGACCATCGCGAGCACCAGGAGCACACGGCCAAAGAGGGCGAGGCCTTCGTTGAGCTCGGTATCGGCATGTTCGACGAGGTAGCGGCGATGAGCGTCAAACATCTCGTATTGGCTGGGGGAAACTCGCTCGCCGGCTTCGATGATCGTCTGGCCGCGCGCGACGCTCACGGTGACTGGTAGCACTGCGCGAACCGCTTCGGTTTCCCGTTGCTGGGTGGCGGCGCGGTCGAAGACGACATTGGCGGTTACGCCGTTACGGAAAAAACGAAAGAGGGCTTGGGCCGAGTTGCGGGGCACGCCGTCGGTCGCGAGGCTCACGCGTAAGATGGTGAGGGCTTCTTCAAGCGAGTGGACGGGGCGCGATGCCGGGGCGCTACCGGGCGTGGTGATTTGAAAAACGGTGACGCCGCCCATCGCGTTGGTGCCGAGTGCGGCGTCATGGACACCCTCGGCGTAAAGTTCGCGCAGGACATTGAGGCCGGTCTCAAAAATCGCAGCGCGGGTTTTGACGTCGCCGGCGGCGAGGAGGGCGGCGAGGTCCTCGGCGGTGGTGGTGTAGGCGCCGCGGGCGTTGAAATCGGTGGAGATTTGGGCGAGTTCGGCGCGGGGGCGGGTCAGCGGCGTAGGGCCGGCGGGATGGGTGAGTTCATACGTTGCGAGCCGCACGAGGAGGTCGCGGGCGGCGGCGTCGAAGGTGCCGAGGGCTTCGAAATCGAGTCGATAAATGGGCGGCACGCGGTCGAGAAATTGCTCACGGGCGGTTCGAGTTTTTTCCTCGCTGACGTAGGTGAAGGGTGCGGCGGCAATGACGCGGACGGTGGCCGTCTGCCCGGATTGAACCGGCAGGCGCAGCGAGGTCATGCCCGCGGAACTGATGAGTACGATGGCCGCGACCGTGACGATGAAAATCAGGGCCGCGACGAGCCGGCTGCGTTCCAGGAATTCCAGTGCGGGCGAATATGCGGAAGACGTCGCAGGCCGGCGGGCGCTAAGGCCGCCGACGAGGAGTTTCCACTGATTTTTGACGGACATTTAGGGAGCGAGCGGGCGTTAACGCGGCGCGACGGGGCTGTCTTCACTGCCGATGGGGTTGCGGTAGGATTCGTAGGCTTCGATGATTTTGAGCACGAGCGGATGGCGGACGACATCGCTGCCGCTGAATGTGTGAAAATCGATGCCGGGGATGTTTTGGAGAATACGGCGAACCTCGAGCAGGCCACTTTGTTTAGAGCGCGGAAGATCGATCTGGGTGATGTCGCCGGTGACGACCATGCGGGATTCTTCGCCGAGGCGAGTGAGAAACATCATCATCTGCTCCGGAGTGGTGTTCTGCGCTTCGTCGAGGACGATGAAGGCGTTGGAGAGCGTGCGACCGCGCATGTAGGCAAGCGGCGCGATTTCGATGACCCCTTTTTCGGTGAGGCGCGTGATCTCGGCCGCGTCGAGCATGTCGTGCAAGGCGTCGTACAACGGGCGCAGGTAGGGGAGAATTTTCTCTTCGAGGTCGCCTGGTAGAAAACCAAGCGCTTCACCGGCTTCGACGGCGGGTCGGGTAAGGATGATCCTTTGTACTTCGTTTTTAAGCAGCGCCGAGACGGCGGCGGCCATCGCGAGGTAGGTTTTACCTGTTCCGGCGGGACCAATGCCGAAGACGACGGGGTTTTTTAGAATGGATTGAAGGTAGAGTTTCTGGCCGAGAGTTTTGGGGACGATTGTCTTGCGGTTAGTGGCGATGACGAGCGGAGCGGCGTAAAGGGCTTTGAGATCGGCGCCTTCGCCGCGGGCGAAGGTTTCCAAGATGCGAATGAAATCCGGCGTACGAATGGCGAGGCCTTGGCCGCGGGCGGCGTGGAGAAAGTTAAAGAAATCGGCAGCCAGGGCCACTCGTCGCGCGTGATCAGGCGTACGTGCAGCGAGACCTCGGCGATGCTGAGGTTTTCATCGGCTCCGGCGTACAGGCTGCTGAGGTGGCGGGCGCTGGGAAAATGCAGGGTTTTGGACGTCACTTCAGAAATAAAATTAAGCTTAAATTGTCGGGACAGCCGCGGCGAAACGCTCCCAGATTGCATCGAGCGATTGCGGCAGGATGCGGGTCTGGCCGAGCACGGGCATGAAATTGTTGTCGCCAGACCACCGTGGCACCAGATGGCCGTGGAGATGGGCAATGCTGCCCCCGGCGGCCGATCCGAGATTGAAACCGACGTTGATGCCGTCGGGCTTGAGAACGGCGTTGAGTAATTTTTGGCCGAAAACGATCTCTTCCATCAAATCGGCGCGCTCTTGCTTGGAGAGTTCTAGAAGGTCGCTGACTTCGCGAAAGGGAACGGCGAGCAAATGGCCCGGATTATAGGGAAAACGGTTGAGGACCAGGTACGAAAGCGTGGAGCGATGCACGATGAGCGCCGCGCGGTCGTCACCCAGCGTGGGCAACTCGGTAAAAGGACGCTTGAGGGCGGCAGGATAACGCGGCGCCTCGATGTATTCCATGCGCCAGTAAGGATGGAGCTGCTGTGGATTCAAAGGATGCTCAGTCCAGGGCAGCTTAAACATGATGTCAAAGCCGCGGACCCTAAGTTTTGGACTTGATATGACGCGCGTCATCTTAAACGGTGAGGGATCGTTTACGATGCGTTATCCGCCTGAGCATAAACTCTTCACCCGTCGACGTATCGTCGCGGCGGCGAGCGCGGCGTTTCGGGAGCGCGGTGTGGAAAACACCGGAGTTGACGAAGTGATGCGCCGGGCGGGGCTCACGCATGGCGGATTTTACGCTCATTTTAACGACAAGGCCCAACTCGTGGCCGAGGCCTGCGCGGATGCGTTTGATGCAGCGGTGGTAAATCTCGACCGGATCGCGGCCCAACCGACCGCGGCCAAGCGTGCGCGGTTGTTGATCGATAGTTATCTGTCCGCCCGACATCGCGACAACCGGGGTTC
>RGAX01000131.1 GCA_009919985.1 Opitutaceae bacterium | reverse complement strand
GCCCTCGCGCTCCCCGCGGCCCGGGCGACACGTGGACACCCACCGGTCTTTTCAACGGCATGATCAACCCGCTTCTCCCCTACGCGCTGCGGGGCGCGCTTTGGTACCAAGGCGAGAGCAACACCGATCGCCCCAGCGAATACCGCGCGTTGTTCTCGGCCCTGATCACCGCGTGGCGTGGACATTTCGGGCAGGGCGATTTCCCGTTTTATTTTGTTCAACTCGCTAACTTCAAAGCCGCCTACGAGCCCGCGCCACATCAATGGCCCCTGCTGCGCGAAGCCCAGACCGACACCCTCGATCTTACGCAAACCGGCCAGGCCGTCACCCTCGACATCGGCAACCCTGACGACATTCACCCAACTAATAAACAAGATGTCGGTCGCCGCCTCGCCCTGCTCGCGCGCAACCGCATTTATGGTATCACCGGCAACGACACCGGTCCAACCTTCGCCGGCCTCACCCGCGAGGGTTCTGCGCTCCGCGTAAAATTCACGCACGCCACCGATGGCCTCGTCGCCCACGATCAACCGGCGCAATCACTCGAAATCGCTGGCCCCGACCGCGTGTTTCACCCCGCCAAAGCCCGCATCGTGCGCGACACCTTACTGGTCTCCGCCCCTGAAGTACCGGAGCCGGTCGCGGTGCGCTACGCGTGGACCAACTCACCGGTTGCTAATCTCTTCAACGGCTCCGGTCTACCCGCCGCGCCGTTTCGCTCCGATCGGTGGTAGCGCAACAGGAACCAAGCAAGCGAAGCCGCAAAGTTGGAGTAACAAGATTATTTCATGTGTGGCCTTGCGCCGAGGCACCGAGTCAGCACGGTCGTATTGAGTCTATGTCGTCCTCCCATAACCCTCTTCCTACTTGCGCGCCGCACGTGAAGGCTGGCACCGAGCTGATTCTCGCCACCAAGCCCTTCGCACGTGACCACACGTTGACGAGTTGGTGGGTCGTCTTGTCGACGCTCGCGCTACTCGCCGCCACGCTCGCGGCCACGTTGGCCGCTCTACCCCTCACCGTTAAACTCGGATGCAGCGTGCTCGCGGGCTTGTTTCTCGTGCGGTTTTTCGTGATCTATCACGACCAGCAGCATCACGCGATTTTGCCGCATTCGAAACTCGCCGAAGGGCTCATGCGCGTCATGGGGATTTTGATGCTCAGCCCGAGCAGCGTCTGGCGCAGCTCGCACAACCATCACCACAATCACAATTCCAAGCTTCGTGGTTCCCACATCGGCTCATATCCGATCATGACCACCGATCAATTCCGCCAGAGCTCACCGCGCAAGCGTTTCAACTACCTGTTTGTCCGCCACCCGCTCACGATCCTCTTTGGCTACGTGTTCATGTTTCTGCACGGCATGTGCGTATATCCGTTCTTCAACCATCCACGCGAACACCTCGATTGTCTCGTCGCGGTGATCGTCCACGTCGCGATCAGCTTCGGCCTTTATGCGGTGGGCGGCTGGACGGCGGTTATTTGCACGCAACTACTCCCGCATTTTATCATGGATGCAGTCGGGTCGTATTTTTTCTACGTACAGCATAATTTCCCCGACGTCTCCTTCAGCGACAAAGACGGTTGGACCTACGAAAAGGCCGCGCTCGATTCCTCCAGCTACATGCGCACCGGGCCGATTATGGCGTGGTTCACGGCCAATATCGGCTATCACCACATCCATCACCTTAACTCGCGCGTGCCGTTTTACCGGCTGCCCGAGGTGATGGCGGCACTCCCTGAATTACAGTCGCCCAAAATCGTCCGGCTATGGCCCGCCGACATCTGGCGCTCGCTGCAGCTCAAAGTCTGGGACGTGCCCACGCAGCGCATGGTCGGCATCCGCGGCCTCTAAACCAAACTGCGGCCGCCCTGGGGTTTTCTTCTCCTATGACTCACTCTTATACGGCGGCCGAAATCGCGGCGCTACTCAAGGGTGAGGTGATCGGCGACGGGGCCGTTCGACTGACCGGATTTGCGGCGACCGACCGCGCCCGAGTGGGCGATCTAACGTTTGCGGAGAAAGACACCTATTTCGCCGCAGCGCAGGCGAGTGCGGCAGCAGCGATTTTGGTTTCAGGTCCGTTTACCTCGGCAACCAAGGTCGTAATCCGCGTGGCCAACGCCCGCGTAGCGGCGGCGCGGGTATTGCCCTTGTTTTTCCCGCCCGAGGCATTTGCGGCCGGCATCCACCCCAGTGCGACCGTGGCACCCACGGCGCAAATCGATCCGACCGCTCACATCGGGCCCCAATGCGTGATTGGCCCGGGGGTTAAGATTGGTGCGCGCACGGCACTTCTCGGCGGCAACCACGTGGCGCACGATAGCCAGCTCGGTGACGACGTGCGGCTGTTTCCCAACGTGGTCGTTTATGCGCACACTCAGATCGGACATCGCACCGCGATACATGCCGGCAGCGTGATTGGCTCCGATGGATACGGTTACGTCTTCGACCAAGGACAGCACGTAAAAATCCTCCAAGTCGGTAACGTTGTGATTGGTGATGATGTAGAAATCGGCTCCAACACCTCAATCGACCGCGCGGCCCTAGGCTCCACGCTGATCGGCTCGGGCACCAAGATCGATAACCTCGTGCACGTCGCGCACAACGTCGTCTTCGGCCAACACTGTTTGATCATGGGCCAATGCGGCTTCGCGGGCAGCACCCAATTTGGCGATTATTGCGTGATCGCCTCACAATCCGGCGTGGCCGGACACCTCAAAATTGGCCGCCAAGTGACCGTCGGGGCCAAATCCGGGGTGATGCGCGATGTTGGCGACAAAGAAACCGTACTCGGTTTCCCGGCCGCACCGGACAAACAAGCCAAACGCCAATGGATCGGCATCCAGCGCCTGCCCGAGATCATCGTGCAGTTGCGTGAACTCGAAAAACAAGTGGCGGCACTCACCGCCGCCGCGGCTCAACGCCAAGGTTGAGCGCCGCGATTTTGTACGCTGGAAAAGAAGGATCGTCTGATCCAAGGCTAGATTACACAGAAGGGGTTAAAACCCTGATTTTGACCCAAAAATTGATGATTTTGGGCCTATTTTAGCCGTTTTTGCCTTAAAAATCGTAAATTTCTGCACCTTGGGGATAACGCGCAGGCCCATGTTCACAAACGGGGGGAAAGTCGCTGAGATGCAAAAAAAGGCCGGTCCTTGATGGGACCGGCCTGAAGGAGTCCTAGGCGCCGCGCGGAGTTATTGCGGGACCGCGTAGATATCAGCGAGGGCTTCACCCGCGGCACCCGTGGTGCTGATCTCGAGCGTGTAGGCACCAGGCGAAAGCGAAAGGACAAGCGCGGCGTCCTTCGTGCCGGCATCGAGCGCAAAGGCGCCCGTGGCGGCGGCCGCGGCACTGACTTCGCTGTTGCTGGCCCAAGACTCGTTGGAGGCGATGCGGGCGCCGTTCGAGTCGTAGACTTTAAGAACCGGAGCGGCGAGCGCGTTGGTGACACCGAACTTGGCGAGCGTGGGGCCAATGCCGCGCACGAGTACTTTTTGGACGGTGCCAGGTTGGCCGGTGACGATGAAGCCGGCGACGAGGGTCTTGCCAGTTTGCACCAAAGCACGGGCGGAGAGGTTGATCAGGCGCGGGGTGTCGGAGGTGGTCAGCTCGTCGGCCGCGTAGATCTCGGTGAGGACGGTACCGCCCTTGGCGGCATCGTCGCTGACTTGGATCGTGTAACCACCCGGAGCCAGCGTGGCGCTGACCGCGGCGTCGACGCTGCCGGCGTTATAAGCGAAGGCACCGAGGCGGCTAGCGAGAGCAGAAAGGGTGGCGGTGCTAGACCAACCGGCGTTTTCGAGGATCTGTTTACCGTTGGCGTCGATGAGGCGCAGGTGCGGTTTAGCGACTGCGTCGTCGATGCCAAACTTGGCCAGAGTGGGACCGGCGGCGCGGATCAAGACACGCTTGTCGCTGGAGCCGGTGATGACGAAGCCGGTGGTGGTCAGGCCGGTGGGGGTGACCGTGGCACGGGCGGACAGGTTATACAAAAGCGTGCTGTCGGCACGGGTCGAACCGGCGGCGGAAACGGCAATGTTAAGGCGCGTGGAAATGGAGCCGCCCGCGTTGGTTGCGATGACGGTCACCGTGTAGGTGCCAGTCTGGGTAGGCGTGCCGGTGATAATACCGGTGATGGGATCGAGCGTCATGCCGGCAGGCAGATCATCGGCGGTGTAGGTAGCGACCGTGCCATCAGCCATCGCGAGACGGAAGGCGGTGCCGGTAGTGGCGCCCACCGCGGCGATAGCGTTAAATGCCGGGGTGACCGAATAATTAAACGTCTGCAGGCCGCGAAGCAGACCGTTGGCGCGACCCGTGGCACGGACATAAAAGGTGTCGGCGGAGGGCAGATTAAGGCCCGTGATCTGCCAGTTGCTGGTGGTGCCGACGCGAGTGCCGTAGCCAAGAACCGTCCAGTTGGCCGAGTCGGTGGAAAATTCGAAGCGCGCGGACGTGAGTTCAGGGCTGCTGCCGGAGCGTTGCCAGGTAACTGAGGTGCGGTTGGCGGAGGCGACGAGCGATTGAGCGGCGGCGCTGGTGCTAGAGAGGCGGGCGAGATTGTAACGGGCTTGGCCAGCAACCGTGGAGAAGGTGCCACCCAGTACAGGAGCACCGTCGGATTGAACGAGGGCCGCGTAAACCGTGCCGTTGGCGGAGGCATCAAAGGTGGTATCGAGGGAGCCGTCAGCATTGAGGCGGGCAACGCAGGCCCGGCCGGTGTTGGCGACCGTCGTGAAGGTACCGCCCAAGAGGATTTTGCCATCAGCGGTGGCGGCCAGGGTGCGGACTTCACCGTTGACGGCGGTGGTGAAGGCAGCGTCAAGGCTGCCATCAGCGTTGAGGCGGGCCAGGCGCAGGCGAGATCCACCGTTGACGGTGGTGAAGGCGCCGGCGATCAAGAGTTTGCCATCAGGGCGAACCAGCAGGGCATTAACAGCGCCGTTGAGGGTAGGCTGGAAGAAGGTGTCGAGGGTGCCGTCGGTGTTGAGCCGAGCAAGGTTGTTGCGGAAACTGCCGGCGACCAGCGAGAAGGTGCCGCCGAGCAGCAGTTTGCCGTCGGATTGGAGAGCGAGAGCGGCGATGTTGCCATCAACGTTAGGGTTGTAGGAAGACTCGAGGACGCCGGTGATGGAGAGACGGGCGAGGCGGTTACGGGGGAGGCCGCCGATGCTAGTAAAGTTACCGCCAACGATGACTTTGGTGTCGGCTTGCTGAACAAGTGCAGCCACCAGCCCGTTAGGATTGGGCGTAAAGGAGGGAGAGGCGTTACCGTCGCCGTCGACGAGGGCGAGGTTGGCGAAGCTGGAGCCACCGATGCTCGAGAAGGCGCCGCCAACTAGGACGCTGCCGTCAGCTTGGAGCCCAGAGAAGGAACCGGCCGCAAAGGCGCTGCCATCCGAGTTGGCGACGACGGCATAGACGGGGCGGTTAGGACCGGGATTGAAGCCGGCGTTCAGGACGCCGTCGCTATTGAGAATGGCGAGGCGGGTGCGGCTAGTGCGAAAGGCGGCGTTATTGGGCTGGAAGGTGGTGAAATCGCCGCCAACAAGAATGGTGCCGTCACCAAAGGAGGCGATCGCGTTGACTGGGGCGTTGGCCGAGGGGTCAAAGTTGGAGTCGAGCGTGCCGTCCGTGTTCAGCCGGGCGATGTAATTACGGGCGTAAGAGCCGAGCTCATTGGGCCGGACGGCGGTAAAGATGCCGCCGATGATGGGTTTACCATCAGCGGGTTGGAGAGCGATGGCGTAAACCACGCCGTTGGGCATGGGGTTAAAGCCGGTGTCGACGGTGCCGTCGGCATTGAGCCGGGCAAGGTAGTTGCGGGTGGCGGCCGTACCGGTGGCGCCAGGTTGCATGGAGGTAAAGGCGCCGCCAGTGAGAAGTTTACCGTCGGATTGGAGAGCGAAGGTGTAAATGGCACCGTTAGCAGTAGGATTATAACCGGAGTCGATGGTGCCGTCGGCATTAAGCCGAGCAATGTAGTTGCGGGAGGTACTGGTGGTCGCCGAATTAGGCTGGAGGGTGATGAAGTCGCCACCAACGAGCAGTTTGCCGTCGGATTGGAGAGCAAGGGCGCGAACCGTGGTGTTGGCCTGGGGGTCGTAGGCGGTGTCAAGGGAGCCGTTAGTGTTGAGTCGGGCGATGCGGCTGCGGGCAACGCCGTTTACGTTATCGAAGGAACCACCGAAGATCAGTTTGCCATCGGATTGGAGGGCCAGCGCGAAGATTTCGCCATTGATGAGGGGCTTGTAGGAGCTATCGAAAGTGCCGTCGCGGTTGAGGCGGGCGAGATTCGAATTGGTCAGACCGGTCTCGTTGGTGAAGGCGCCGGCGACCACGATTTTACCATCGGGCTGGACGAGAATGGCGCGCAGGGTGCCGGTGAGTTGGCGGACGCCATAGTGGTCGAAGGAAGAGCGAAGCGAGCTGTCGCGCTCAAACCAGCCGAAGTTACCGGTGGTTGTCGTCGCAGAGCTGCGAGCGGGTTGGACGATGAGGGCGGAGATCGGGCCGTCGGGGTTGGGGGCGAAGGCGGTTTCAGCGCTGCCCGCAGCGCTGAAACGGGCGAGGTTGCGACTAGTGGAACCAGCAAAGTTAGCAAAAGTGCCGGCGACGATGAGTTTGGAATCGGGTTGGACGGCGAGGGCCGTGACTTGGCCCCCGTTGGCGGCGGTCATAGCAGGATCGAAGGTGGCATCGACGAGGCCGGCCGCGGTGAGCCGAACAATATGGTTAGGAGCAAGAACAAGGCCTTGGCCAGCGGGGGTGAGGGCGTCGAAACCGCCGCTAGCGATGATCTTACCGCTGGACAATACGCTCAGACAATTAACTTGGCCGCCGGCGTTGGGATTGAAGGCGGTGTCAACGGAGCCATCGGTGTTGAGGCGCGCGATGCGGTTGATATCGACGTTGTTGGCGAGCACATCGCCTTTACGGAAAAAACTGAATTGGCCACCGGCGATGATCTTGCCGTCGCTTTGCAGAGTGATGGAATTAATTTGAGCGCTGGCGCGGGGGTTGTACGCGGTGTCAACGGAGCTGTCGGCGTTCAGCCGAGCGATGTAATAGCGAGTGGTGAACGTGGTATCCGTCTTGGGCTGGAGGGCCGTAAAGGCCCCGGCGATGACAATTTTGCCGTCCGCTTGGACGACCTGGGAGAGCACGTTGCCTTTGAGGTTAGGTTCCCAAGAGGCATCCACGGTGCCATCGGAGTTCAGGCGGGCGGAGTACGCGCGGGCGGTGGAGGTGGTGCCGGCGTTGGGCGTAAAATAGGTGAAGCTACCTCCAAGCAGAATCTTACCGTCTGAAAGCACCGTGATGACGCTGGGGGTACCGTTGGCGCCAGGGTCGAAGGAGTCGACCGTGCCATCGGTATTGAGGCGGGCCAAATAGTTACGCGAGGTGGTGGCGGAGGTCCCGTTAGGCTGAAAAGTATTAAAGGCGCCACCGATTAGAAGTTTGCCGTCAGGCTGGAGCGCAAACGAGGAGACCTGGGCGCTGGGGGCGGGGTTGTAATTGCTGTCCACGCTGCCATCAGCATTAAGGCGGGCGAGATAGCGGCGGGTGGCGCCGCTAATGTTGGTGAAGGCGCCGCCGAGGAGGATTTTACCATCGGCTTGGACGGCGATGGCGGAAATAAGGTCGTTTGCTAGGGGGGCAAAGGCGGTGTCAACGGTGCCATCCACGTTGAGGCGGGCGAGGTAATTGCGGGTGAGGCCTCCGACGATGGTGAAGTAACCGCCAATCAGGGTTTTACCATCGGGCTGGACG
>RGAX01000014.1 GCA_009919985.1 Opitutaceae bacterium | reverse complement strand
TAATAGAAATCGCCGCTATAGAAATCGATATTGATAGCGGCAATGTATTGCGGAATTTTCAAACGTTCTCAATGCCAGATGAAGTTTATATTTTTGATGATACCGCTGAGGACAAATGGCCGCTGGGCGGCGCTTCTCGCTGGTGGTTACATCATGCGCTTGCCTCCTTAGAAGCCAGCCTTCGTGAGCGGGGTTCCCGACTAGTCATCGCGCACGGGGCATCGGCCGAAACGCTCCGCGCACTCATTGCTCAAACGGGGGCGGGAGCGATTTTTTGGAATCGGCGGTATGAACCGGCTATTATTGCCCGCGACGCGGTGATTAAGACTGAGCTCACCGCGGCGGGTATCGACGCCAAGAGTTTTAATGCGTCGCTCTTGTTTGAACCACATACGATTCAAAATAAACAAGGTCGGCCTTTCCAAGTATTCACGCCATTTTGGAAACACTGTCTTACTCAGCCAATTCCGTCGGTAACGAAAATAAATTCAGCTCTGTTTTCAGCTCCCGCCAAGTGGCCGAATTCGGCGACGCTGGATGAACTAAAATTGCTGACCAAAATTGGCTGGGATGCCGGTTTCAGCGCGGCCTGGCAACCAGGCGAAGCGGGCGCAGCGGCCCGACTCAAACAGTTCGTTTCGCGAGCGATGGACGATTACTCTGATCGTCGCAATTTGCCGGACCGTGACGGCACCTCACTCCTTTCGCCCTGGTTGCATTTCGGCGAGTTGAGTCCGCGGCAAGTCTGGGAGGCGGTCGCGGCGCGTTCGAAGGATTCAGGAGTGTTTCCTTCGAGCAACGGGGCGCGGGTGTTTTTGAGTGAGATCGGCTGGCGTGAATTTGCGTATCACCTGATGTTCCATTTTCCACATACGCCGGAGCGACCTTTGCGCGTGGAATTTGAGAAATTTGGTTGGGCCGAGGATGTCGGCGGCAAGAAATTGCGTGCCTGGCAACGGGGTTCGACGGGGTATCCGATCGTCGACGCAGGTATGCGCCAGCTGTGGCATACGGGCTGGATGCACAATCGCGTACGCATGGTGGTGGCTTCGTTTTTAGTAAAACACCTCCGGCTAAATTGGACGCACGGGGCGGCGTGGTTTTGGGATACGCTTGTCGATGCTGATCTGGCTAGTAACACGCTCGGCTGGCAATGGAGCGCGGGCTGTGGGGCGGATGCCGCACCATATTTCCGTGTCTTCGCGCCGGTGTTGCAAGGGATGAAATTTGATAGCCTGGGCGACTATGTTCGGCGCTGGGTGCCAGAATTGGCAAAAATGCCGGCGGAATTTATTCATGCGCCTTGGGAGGCCCCGGCGGCGGTGCTGGCCCGCGCTGGCGTCGAGTTGGGAAAAAATTACCCCGGCCCAATCGTGAATCACGCGGCGGCTCGGGCGGCGGCTTTGGCGGAGTTTAAGCGACTCCGCGGTGGACCGGCGAATGCTTCGGAGCAGCTCGACTTGGAGGCACAGGCATGAGTGCAGCGAAGCGCGTGCGTGCCCTCGTGATTGTGCTTGGTGACCAGTTGGATGCGGACTCGGCCGTCTTTGATGGTTTCGACGCTAAGCATGATGTCGTGTGGATGGCCGAAGTTGCCCAGGAATCGGAGCACGTCTGGACGAGCAAGCAGCGCATTGCGGTTTTTATAGCCGCAATGCGACATTTTCGTGAGGCGCAGCGCGCGCTCGGGCGCACGGTGCATTATACAGAGTTAGAGGATGGTAAAAATACGCAGACGCTCGCGGGAGAATTGGGACGAGTGATTGCGGAGCTGAAGCCTGAGCTCTTACTGATGACTCAAGCTGGGGAGTGGCGCGTACAGGCAGCGGTGGCAGCGGTGGCTAAAGCTGAAGGCTTGAATTTGGAAGTGAGAGAAGATCGACATTTTTTCTGTTCACGCGCTGATTTCGTCGCGCACGCGGAAGGCCGAAAGATGTTACGAATGGAATTTTTCTATCGGGAGGTTCGCAGGAAAAATAAGGTGTTGCTCGACGCCGCCGGCGAACCGGAGGGCGGACAATGGAATTACGACCACGACAATCGCGGGAGTTTTACCAAAGGTGGTCCGAAGGCAGAGAAGTTGCGCGCGCCGCTGTTGATCCTACCCGATGCGCTCACGCGTGAGGTGCTGGCGTTGGTCGAGCGACGGTTTGCGCAGCATCCGGGCGACTTGAAGAACTTTGCCTGGCCGGTGAATCCCGAAACCGCTCGGGCGACGCTCGCTGATTTTATTGCGCATCGGCTCGGTGATTTCGGGAAGTTTCAAGATGCGATGTGGACGGATGAACCTTGGCTTTTTCACTCACGCATCTCGGCAGCGATGAATCTGAAATTGCTCAATCCACGCGAGGCGGTGGTGGCGGCGGAGAGGGCCTATCGTGAAGGGCGCGTGGAGCTGGCGAGCGCGGAGGGTTTCATCCGGCAGATTCTCGGTTGGCGCGAATACGTGCGGGGAATTTATTGGCAATTCATGCCGAGTTACGTGGGTTTGAATGCGTTGGGGGCGAGGGAGAAGTTGCCCGATTTTTACTGGACGGGCGCTTGTGAGATGAACTGTCTGCGGCAGAGTATCACGCAAACGCTGCAACACGGTTACGCGCATCATATTCAGCGTTTAATGGTGACGGGACTTTATACGCTCTTGCTCGGGGTCGAGCCGCAGCGGGTGCATGAATGGTATCTGGCGGTTTTCGTCGATGCGGTGGAGTGGGTAGAGTTACCCAATACACTTGGAATGTCGCAGTACGGCGACGGCGGTATCATGGCGTCGAAGCCCTATGCGGCCACGGGGAAATATATAGATCGGATGAGTAATTATTGCGCGGGGTGTCGGTTTGATCCGACGAAGTCGACTGGTGCCGATGCGTGTCCCTTTACGACGCTTTACTGGGATTTTCTGCTGCGCCACGAGACGCTGTTGGCCAAGAACCAGCGCATGGCGTTGCAGGTAAAAAATGTGGCGCGATTGAAAGCGTCGGATCGGGTGGCTATCCAAGCGCGCGCGGATGAGATTCGGGCGAACGGAGGATCGCCCTTGGCGGTTGGACTCTTGGGTATTTAGGTTTAACCTGTCGTCATGCCTAAAATGCGCAAAAAATCTGATCTGCCGTCCAAACCATGCGTGGTCTGCGGTCGGCCTTTTGTGTGGCGTAAGAAGTGGGAAAAAGTTTGGGCCGAAGTGAAATTTTGCTCGGATGCTTGTCGGATGCGGAAAGGGCGAGTGGCGCATGACTGATGCGATTTTTAAGCGTGTGGTGCGAATTGAGCGACCTGCGGCGGAGGTGTTTGCCTGGCACGAACGGCCGGGGGCATTTGGGCGGTTGTGTCCGCCTTGGGAGCGCGTGGAAGTGACGCGTCACGTGGGGGGCATTAAGGATGGCGCGCGTGTTTCGCTCCGCACGAAGGTAGGGCCGATTTGGGCGAAGTGGGAAATCGTGCATCGAGATTACATCGAGGGACGACAATTTCGTGATGTGTTGCTGAGCGGACCTTTTGCGCGCTGGGAACATTTGCACCGCATCGAACCGGTGGGGCCGAGTGCGTGCGAGTTAACGGACGAGATTCATTACCGGCTCCCTCTGGGTATGCTTGGGCGGCTCGGTGGTGCTGCGTTTACAAGTCGGCAGTTGGAGCGGATGTTCGCTTATCGGCATGCGGTCACGAAGGCGGATCTCGAGCACGTTTCGTCCGGCCCGCGGAAGTGTATTTTAGTTTCAGGTGCCTCTGGTTTGGTCGGGCGCACGCTTGAGGCATTTTTGATCACCCAAGGGCACTCGGTTAGGCGCTTGGTTCGCCGGAAGCCGCAAGCACCTAATGAATTTAGCTGGGATCCTCCGCGCGGAAAAATAGATCGAGCTGCGCTTGTGGGTGCGAATGCCGTGATGCATCTCGGTGGAGCAAACGTAGCGGCTGGACGTTGGTCGGCGACGCGCAAAGCCGAGATTTTGTCGAGCCGCGTAGACGGGGCGCGAACTTTGGCGTTGGGCATTGCGGCGCTGACAGTCCCCGAGCGGCCCGAAGTTTTTGTGAGTGCGGCCGCAGTAGGCTTTTATGGTGAACGGGGGCAAGAGCGGCTCACGGAGCAAACTACGCTCGGGGCAGGATTTTTAGCGGGCGTGTGTGAGGCGTGGGAAAATGAGCTCGCGGGAATCGAAAAGCTAGGTGTGCGCACTGTGGCTTTACGAACAGGCGTGGTGCTATCGCCTGCGGGCGGTGCATTGGCGAAAATGTTGCCCGCTTTTTTAATGGGGTTCGGTGGACGCATAGGCGCAGGGGACCAGTGGATGAGCTGGATTACGCCTGATGATTTATGCTCGATGTACGAGTGCGCGGTTACGGATAATACGTTGCATGGCGCATACAATGCGGTGGCGCCGGAGCCGGTGACGAACGCAGAGTTTACCTCGGTCTTGGCGCAGGTGCTGCGGCGACCGGCAATCTTTCCAGTGCCGACATGGGTCCTTAGGACGGTGTTTGGCGAAATGGCGGATGAGACGCTCCTAGCGAGTACACGTGCGGTGCCGGCTCGATTGCAGAAGACGGGTTTTATCTGGCGGCAACCTAATTTGGAGAGTGCGTTGCGCCACGTGTTAGGGCGCTGAATAACATATTTGATCATGAATGACACAATCGCGGTGGTGGGTGGGGGAATTTCTGGGCTATTATTGGCGCGGACGTTGCGCGAGCGCGGGGCCAAGGTTATCATCTTGGAAAAAAGTCGTGGACTAGGTGGTCGTTTGGCGACGAAGCGTGTAGGTGGGGTGGTTTTTGACCAAGGTGCGCAATATTTCACTGCTAAGACCCCTCGTTTTGCGGCCTTGGTCGAAGCGTGGCGCAGCCAAGGCGTTGCGTGCGCTTGGCCCGAGGCCTCCACGCATCGTTCGATCGGTAAACCGAGTATGAATGCACTCGGCAAATTTTTAGCTGAAGGGCTTGACGTGAAACGCGAGGCCAAGGTTTTAAGCGTACGGCGCGTGGACAAAATGTGGGATGTAGAAGTGGAAAATCAGCCGACCTTACGTGTGGACCAACTTGCGTTGACCGCTCCTGTGCCACAGTCGCTTGCGTTATTGAAAGCAGGGAACGTGGAACTTCCGGCGGAAGTCGCAGTTAACTTGGCCTCGCTGCGTTATCATCCGTGTCTGGCTTTGTTGGTGACCTTGGGCGGTGCGAGTTTGGTGCCGGTTGAGGGCATGGTTTTTTCGGAGGGACCGGTGCGCTGGATCGCGGATAATGTTAAAAAAGGTATTTCACCGGCGGGGGCTGCGGCGGTGACCGTTCATCTTAGTCCAGCTTTTGCGGCTGAGCATTATGCGAAGTCCGAATTGGAACTTTTCCCGATGATTGAGCCGTTGATTGCGCCGTGGTTGGGCGCGCCGGTGGTGAACGTGGCGTTGCACCGCTGGAAATTTAGTGAACCGATCACGGTGTTTCCGGAACCGTGCGTGTGGCTCGACGAGTTAGGGCTCGGTTTTGCTGGTGATGCGTTTGGCGGGGCGCGCGTCGAAGGCGCGGCGCTTTCGGGTTGGGCGCTCGCGGATAAAATGGGGGCTTAATTTGGGCCCATGATTGAAATCGTCATCATCGGTGCGGGACTAGCGGGTCTGACCTGTGCGCGGCGCTTGCACGCTGCGGGGGTGAGTTGTGTCGTGTTTGAGGCGGGGGATGCGGTCGGAGGTCGCGTGCGCACGGACATCGTGGAGGGATTTCGGTTGGACCGAGGGTTTCAGGTTTTTCTCACGGCTTATCCGACGGCACGGGTGTGGCTCGACTATGAGCAGTTGCAGTTGCGGGATTTTGCGGCGGGTTCGCGGGTGCATTGCGATGGGGCGATGCACGAGGTGAGTGATCCCTGGCGTGACCCGGGGGCGTGGTGGGCGACGTTGCGCGCGCCGGTGGGTTCGCTGGCGGATAAAGTAAGGATTGCGACGCTGCGGCGGGCGGCGCGGCGCGGGTCCTTGGCTGAATTGTGGGCGCGACCGGAGACGACCGCTTTGGCCGCGCTGCGGGCGCATGGGTTTAGCGAACGCATGATTGAGAGGTTTTTGCGGCCTTGGTTTGGTGGGATTTTTTTGGATCGAGAATTGGAGACTTCGAGCCGGATGTTGGAATTTGTTTTTCGGATGTTTGCCGAGGGGCGCGCGGCCTTGCCGGCGGCGGGCATGCAGGCGATTCCGGACCAACTAGCGGCAGGATTGCCAACTGGAACGGTAAGGCTCGGGGCGCGGGTGGCGCGGGTGGAGCCAGGCGCACTTTTTCTAGATAGTGGTGAGCGCATCGCCGCGCGGCATATCGTCGTAGCCACGGAAAACGCGGGGGGGGCTGCGCTCTTGCCCGAGGTTGCGGTACCGAAATGGCGGGCGACGACGACGATTTATTTTGCAGCGGCGAAAAGCCCGTTGTGCGCGCCGATGTTGGTGTTAAACGGCGAGGGGCGTGGTTATGTGAACAATCTGGTGGTCTTGAGTGATGTGTCGCCGAGTTATGCACCGGCGGGGCAGGCCTTGGTGGCGGTGTCGGTGTTGGGCGAGCCTGCGCTGGAGGAGCGCGCGTTGGTTGAACGTGTACGCGAGGAACTGCGCGCGTGGTTTGGCGCCAAGGTGACTGATTGGCGTTGGCTGCGGAGCTATCGGTTGCCGCGGGCTTTGCCGGCGCGGACCCCGTTGGTGCGCGTGCAACCTGTTGAGGTGCGGCCAAGGGTATGGATTGCGGGTGATGGGCGAAGCTCGGCGTCGATTCAGGGTGCGATGGAGAGCGGTGAAGCGGTGGCGGCGGAAATTTTACATACAAAGTGAGCAGGGCTAGTTGGAAAAGAGTCTTTCCATCTGCCGGATCTCGCGCTTTGTTGAAAGTGTATGGATAAAACCTTCGTCATCTGTAAGCCCGACTGCATGGATCAAAAGCATGTCGGAACTGTAGTGGAGCGCTTTGAGCGAGCCGGTTTCGAGATCATTGGGTGCAAAATGACCCGCTTGGATCCGACGGTGTTGCGCGAGCACTACGCTCATGTGGCTTCCAAGCCTTTTTACCCGGAGATCGAGGCTTTCATGAGCTCGCGTCCCGTGATCATGCTCGCGCTCAAAGGACCGGGCATCGTCGCCAAGGTGCGCGATTTACTCGGGCCGACCGATTCTCGTAAAGCCGCCAAGGGCACCATCCGCGGTGACTTCGGCACCGAGATGATGAAGAACGTCTGCCACGCGTCCGACACGGATGAAAATGCCGCGATCGAGTTGGCCCGCTTTTTTAAGGCTTCTGAGCTTTTCGCCTAAAGCGATTTGAGTTCGAGTACGAATTAACAAAAACCCCGGCCTGTTTTAGGCCGGGGTTTTTTGTGGACGCGCTGAACTCGCGTTGAACGGGCTCGTCGTCGTGATTTTTTATTGGGCCTGTTTGGCGACCTTGAATTCCACCGGGCGTTGGCCGCGGGGCAGGGCGAGCAAATCGTAGTCTTGGAAGCCCGAAATTTTCACGGTGGCGAATTCGCCGACAGGCAGGTCTTGGGTCACGTAGACGCGGCCATCGATGTCCGGCGCATCGGCGTCGCCACGGGCGATGCCCGGTTCTTCGACGAGCACGCGCAAGGTCTGGCCGACGTGGCTTTGGCTCACCCCGGCGGCGATTTCTTGCTGGAGCTTCATCAGGCGGTGCCAGCGGGCTTCCTTGGTCTTGGCGGGAATCTGGTTTTCCATCTTCGCGCCGCGGGTGCCTTCTTCTTGAGAGTAACGAAATACTCCGAGGCGTTCGAATTTCGTTTCACGGATGAAGGTTTCGAGTTCGGCGACGTCGGCCTCGGTCTCGCCGGGGAAGCCCACGATAAAGGTGGTGCGTACGGCGATGCCGGGAATGCCAGCGCGGATGCGTTTGATGAGATCGCGGATGTAATCACCGCTGGTCTCGCGTTGCATGGCGCCGAGCATGTTGTCGCTGATGTGCTGGAGCGGGATGTCGATATAGCGGGCGACCTTGGGGCACTCGGCGATGGTGTGGATGAGCTCGTCGCTCCAATGCGCGGGGTGCGTGTAAAGCAGGCGAATCCAGAAATCACCCTCGATGGCGTTGAGTTCGCGCAAAAGCGTCGTGAGTGCTGTGCCGCGCGTCGAATCGACGGGTGTGCGGGAATTAGGGCGCTGTTCCCAGGTGTCCATGCCGAAGAACGTGGTGTCTTGGGAAATGAGGTTGAGCTCTTTGACGCCTTCTTTGACGAGCTGGCGGGCTTCGGCGACGACGCTCTCAACGGTGCGGCTGCGATGACGGCCGCGGATCTGCGGGATGATGCAGAACGTGCAAGGATGGTTACAGCCCTCGGCGATTTTCACGTACGCGGTGTGCTTCGGCGTGAGGCGGAAGCGAGGGGTGTTGAAATCGGGAATGTAAGTCGAGCGCGCGGTGACAAAGTTTTCCGGGACTTGGCCGGCGGCGCGGTCTTTGGCGAAAAGGCCTTCGATAATCGGAGCGACCTTGGTGACTTGGTCGAGGCCGATGAACGCATCGACCTCGTCGTTGAGCGACGAGGATAGGTCTTTGGAGAAGCGCTGCGACATGCAGCCGGCGACGATAAGTTTTTGCTCTTTACGGCGTTTTTTCATGCCGCGGTTTTGATGCACCTCAAGAATGTGGCCGATCGATTCTTCCTTGGAGGAGTCGATGAACGAGCAGGTATTGACGATGACCACATCGGCCAGCTCGGCTTCGGGGATGACGCTCATGCCGGCCTGGTGGAGGTGGCCGATCATGATTTCGCTATCGACGAGATTTTTTGCGCAACCGAGGGAGATGAGGCTGACCTTGATCATGACTTAAAAGTAAGGGCGGACGTCTGAGCCGGGTGAATAAAAAACCGCGGCATGGGCCGCGGTTTAAATGATTAAGCCTAGGGGAAGAGCGTTACTTCTTAGCCGGGGTCTTGGTGCGGGCCTTCTTGCGTTTGAGATAGGCGGAGCGGCGTTTACGTTTGATGTACTTGTTGAGTTGTTGGCCCATGATTGGTGTGCGTTAAAACTTAAGATGTTTCACGGCGTTGAGGGTGAGTCAAGCACCGCGGTGGGTGAGGTAAACTGGAGGTGAATTTACGGGACTTCGTAAACTTCAAGTAGGGCTAGGCCACTGCTGCCGTTTAGGCCCGAAAGTTGGGCCGTATAGCTGCCGGGAGCCAAAGTTATCAATAATATGGCATCGTTACTGTTAGCGTCAGTGATGGCGAAAGCGCCCACGCTATTGCCGACCGTGGTGAGTTGGGGGAGCCCATCCCAGTTGTCGTTGCGGGCGATGACGGCGGAGCCAGAGAAGAGATCTAGTTTGGGGTTAGCCATGACCCCCGGCACTCCGAGTGCGGTGAGTCCAGGACCGATGGCGCGTATTAGCATGGTTTTGGCGGTACTGCCCCCGATCACAAAGCCGGTGGTGAGTATGGCATCAGCACTCATTTGTTTGAGCACGGCTAGGTTGATGAGTCTTGGGGTGGAGGCGACAAAGTTGCTGGTTGAGGTGGCGTCGTAAATTTCCGCTATCACGCTACCGCTACCGCCGTTGGTGTCGCCCACGCGAATGGTGTAACCACCAAGCGTGGTGTCGGATTTGTAGACAGCGGCGTCCTTACTCGTGGGTTCGGCGTAGTTGAAGGCGCCTACAGTGCTGAAGGCCTTTTTTAAGTTATCGGCTCCCGCCCAGTTATCGTTGCTCTCAATAACGGTGCTGCCGGACAGTAGTTCGAGGCGTGGATCAGGTAGCACATCGGCGAGACCAAAACCACGTAGCGCCGGCCCGGCCGCGCGGATGAGCAGAGGTTTTGTGCCACGAGTGTTTTCACCGCCCAGAGTTACCCCAAGAGTGAAATAACTTTCGGTTGCACTCAGGTTGGTGAGAATGGACAGATTGATTAAGCGACCGAAATCATTGGTCGAAGAAATCGTGAGGATGGCAGGGTTGCTCGTGACACTGCCGCTTGAATTACTGGCCACACAGGTATAGCTTCCAGCTTGTGCTGCGGAAGCTTTCGCGAGAACAAGAGGGTTCTGGGTTGCGCCGGAAATTGCGACGCCGTTGCGCTGCCAACTAAGAGTGGGCGTAGGGGTGCCGCTAACGCTGGCAGTAAAGACTACGGTGCTGCCTGAGGAGATAGTTTGGGATACTGGTGAGGAGCTAAATTTCGGGGCCGCGGTTGTCCCGTTGATAGTAAGTAGGGCGTCTTTGCTGGTGACGCTGCCGCCATTATTGCTGACTACGACAGAGTAGCGACCGGCGTCCGCTGGTTGCACATCAGCGATGGTTAAGGTGTCACTGGCAGTAGAATTTCCGTAATTCACCCCGTCTTTTTTCCACTGGTAAACGCGTGGAGTGCTGCCTTTAGCGCCCACCGTGAATACGACTGTTCGGCCCGGTAAGCTGGTCACAGAAACCGGATCGGATGAAATAGTGGGGGCGACGTAAGTATCCGTGACGGTGAGCACCATCGAGCTGGTGACCGAGCCTCGGCTGTTGGTAACTGTCACGCTCCAGGTTCCGGCGCTGGCTGCGGAAATATCAGAGAGAATAAAACTGGCGGTGCTCACTCCTTGGACGACGTTGTTTCGCCGCCATTGATATGAAAACGGTGCGCTCCCGCTCACACTGACACTGAACTCCACGCTATCGCCCTTGAGTGGGCTCTGATCATAAAGAGCAATGAGTAAAGACGGGGCGATGGTGCCTGCGTTAGCCGCGTAAAGAAAGGCGGCTCCGGATTTGTCATCATCGGTAAGGGTGTCGATATCGCCCGCGGTGCTGTTCATGACCGCGGAGACGAATTGGCCTGCTTGGTCGGGATGACTTAGGCCGATGACATGGCCAAATTCATGCAGAGCGACGCGCGAGAATTCGGCGTTGACGCCGCTAGTGCCACGGAGGGGCCCAGAGTAGGAATCCCATTTGTATTTGGTGTTAAACGTAACGTCGGCTTCGATGATGCGGGTGCCGATGCGAAATGAGCTGGTTACGGCTAGGGTGCTATCGCCAAAAGCCCGGCCGAAATTATCGGCCGAAAAAATCACTTCGTTGGCGAGATTGCCGCTAGCGGGTGTGGTGGTCGTGGTGCTCGTCCAATAAAACGTGCTTCGCACGAGTTGTTGGTTCCACAGTGCGAGCATTTTGGCGGCGGCGGCATTCCACGAGGCTTGGCCGTCGCTCAGGGGCGCATTTGGCGACAGCTGCAGGTTCATCACAATGGCCCCATCCGGCCAAACTGCGCTGCCGCTGGTGGTGGTGAAGGCGTGTAGGCAGGGGGCTGACAGTAGACCTGCGAGCGCTAAACACGAAAAGAAGCAGAGCAGCTTGTGCACAGAATCAGCGGGTGTTGATGGGCAATTGGCGGGATTTCTCGGCGCGAATTTCCGCGATGAATGCGGCGGGGGTGAGTGGGGTGCCGCCAAGGCGCTGTAAGGTATCGGTTAAGGTCCCCTGTGTGAGTGGATGGGAGACTTGGGCCACATTAGTGAGGGTGGCACCGTTGTCGCGGGTTACCCGATCCGTGCCGGTGATAGGATCCCGCACGATAGAGTAGCGACCGTGCGCCATGCCGACTAGAGGACATATTTGTCGTCCGTTGTTTTGGACGAACAATATATCGTTTTGCCCGAGGGTAAAACGCGGCATGCCATCCACCACCATCGTCAGTTCCCCTACGGTGCCGCCCAGAAACTCTAATGTTACCGTCGTGGGGTTGGTGCCGATGATCTGTTCTCTCACGGTCACGGTGACTCGGGTGAAAATGGCCCGACTCTTACCCTGGGTTACGAGTTCGCAGTTAATTGCGGTAACTTCACCCCATAAGACAGATTCGGATTGGGCTACAAGTTCGTTAAACGTGGGTGCGATAACGGTCGTGGCCACCGCGCATGGGATAATCAAAAGGCTCAGACTTAACGCGAGAATGCGCACATTTATATAGCATGTATTCATGGCTGAGGATGACCTGAGGCGCCGAAGACCCTGTTTTAGTTTTTTTTTAGCCTACGACCGACGACGTTAACCAGAGATTTCCAAGAGGATCTGCTGTGGGTGAAGCTAGGCTTCACCCCTGCTCGGGTGGTAGCTCGAGAAGTTTGATCTCGGGATTTTTCTCCACGAAGTAGCGCATCGTCCAATCGTTGGGGAAGAGGGCAATGGGGTTGTCGAATTTGTCGGTGCCGAAGCTCACGCCGGTTGCGATGATGAGGCGGGAGTAATCAAAGTTCTTGGCCGTGGCATCGTCAGGAAGTTTAAGCCAGCGCAGGACAGTCCACGGCGTCGGGGTGAGGCGGGATTCGGCGTTGTATTCGGATTGGAGGCGCCATTGCACGACTTCGAATTGGAGTGGGCCGACGGCGGCGAGCAGCGTGGCGCCTGGGGGAGCGTTCTTGGCGGTGAAGGATTGGACGACGCCTTCTTGAAGGAGTTGCTCAAGGCCGGCGCGGTACTTTTTCGCATCGCCGGTGTTGGGATTGGAAATGTAGGTGAAGACTTCCGAGGGGAAGCGAGGGATCTCGTCGTAGTAAATGTTGCGGTCGGTAGTAAGGGTATCGCCGATACCGAACTCGCTGTGACCTACAAGGCCGATGACGTCGCCGGGCCAAGCTTCATCCACGGTTTCGCGTTCGCGGCCGAAGAGTTTGTGTGAGGAGGAAAGGCGAACGGATTTGCCGGTGCGTTGGTGGGTGACGACCATATCGCGATCGAACTTGCCGGAGCAGACGCGTAGAAACGCGATTCGGTCGCGGTGTTTCGCATCCATATTGGCCTGAATCTTGAAGATGAAGCCGGAAAATTTTGCGTCAGTTACGGGCACTTCGCGAGCGACCGTGGGCTGGGGGAGGCCGGGAACGGTGACCGTGACGGATTTGCGCGGCGCGGGCGGAACGGAGTCTTTGAGAAAGCCGTCGAGCAGCAGCTGGATGCCGAAATTATTTACGGCGCTGCCAAAATACACGGGCGTTTGTTGGCCGGCTTGGACGGCGGCGAGGTCGAAGGGATGACCGGCGCCGTCAAGCATCTCGAGCTGGTCTTTGACGTCGCGATAGGTGTCATCGTCCATCTTGGCGCGGACTACGGGATCATCGAGATCGGTGACGCTGACAGGAGCTTGGAATTTACCACCGGGGACGCGCTCAAACAGATGGACTTCGCGGGTGCGGCGATCGAAGACGCCGCGGAATTGAGGGCCATTGCCGAGGGGCCAGATTACGGGGCATGATTTAAGGCCGAGGACGTTTTCCAATTCATCCAGCAAGTCGATCGGGCTGCGCGTGGGCCGATCGCACTTGTTCATGAAGGTGAAGATCGGGACGCCGCGGCGGCGGCAGACTTCAAAGAGTTTACGAGTCTGGGTTTCCACGCCTTTAGCGGCGTCGATAACCATGAGGGCGGCGTCGACGGCGGTGAGGACGCGGTAGGTGTCTTCGGAGAAATCTTTATGGCCGGGCGTGTCGAGGAGGTTAACCGCGCAGCCGGCGTAATCGAATTGGAGGACGGTGGAGCTGATCGAGATGCCGCGTTGTTTCTCGAGTTCCATCCAGTCAGAGGCGGTGGCGCGCTGGTTTTTACGGTCTTTGACGGCTCCGGCGAGATGAATGGCGTTTCCGTAAAGCAGGAATTTCTCCGTGAGGGTGGTTTTACCCGCATCGGGGTGCGAGATGATCGCGAAGGTACGGCGGCGGGCGATTTCCTGGACGGGCGTCATGGCTAAAGGAAGAGGGAATCGGACGCTGGGCGCAGGGGGAAGACGAAAGTGTGGCCGAGGCGTCGCGCGGGCGCGATTATAGATTGCAGTTGAGGGTGATGAATCAGCGGCGCACGGGGACGCCGCGGTCGCTGAGGTAGGTTTTTACCTGAGGGATGGTGAGAGTTCCAAAGTGAAAGAGGCTGGCCGCGAGCACGGCGCTGGCGCGACCGGCGGCTAGGACGTCGGAAAAATGGGAAAGTTGGCCGGCGCCACCGCTGGCGATCACGGGCACGGGGACTGCGTCGCTGACCGCGCGGGTGAGGGCGCAGTCGTAACCGGCTTGGGTGCCATCGGCGTCCATGCTGGTGAGTAAAATTTCTCCGGCGCCGAGTTCAGTGGCGAGGCGGGCCCAGGCGACGGCGTCGAGTTCGGTGGGGTTGCGGCCGCCGTGGGTGTAGACGCGCCAGGATTTGCCGTCGGGTTCGCGTTTGGCGTCGATGGCGAGGACGATGCATTGGGCGCCGAAGCGGTCGGAGGCGCGGCGGATGAGTTCGGGGTCCTTGATGGCGGCGGTGTTGAGGGAGACTTTGTCGGCGCCGGATTTGAGCATGGCTTCGATGTCGGCCACGGTGCGGAGGCCACCGCCGACGGTGAGGGGCATGAAGCATTGCTCGGCGGTGGCGGCGACGACCTCGTGCATGATGCTGCGGCCGTCGCTGGAGGCGGTGATGTCGAGGAACACGAGTTCGTCGGCGCCTTGGGCGTCGTAGGCTTTGGCAGATTCGACAGGGTCGCCGGCGTCGCGGAGTTGTTGAAATTTCACACCTTTGACGACGCGGCCGGCATTGACGTCGAGGCAGGGGATGATGCGGCGGGAGAGCATGGTAGTGGGCGTGATCCAAGAATGAGCAGCGGAGGGAGCGGAGCAAAAAGAAAGACGCACGTTGCGGTGCGTCTTTCGCTCGGGCGAGCCGACTGCGAGTGGTTTAGACGTGCGCGATGTCGGGATCGAAGTTGACGGCGAGGCGATAGACGTTGCCTGGACGCATGACCAGTGGGTGATCGCGCACGAGGTGTTGCAGGAAGTGAATCTTGCCGTAGTTGGTGCGGTAGGTCGGATCGTTACTGACGACTTCGGTCTCTTGCCAGACGGCTTGGAAATCGTCTTTGGCGACGGTGCAGCGGTGACCTTGTTGGCCGAGGGCGAGGGCGCCGACGACGTGGTATTTCGAGTGCGGCGCCGCGATGGCGAGCGTGTAGCGGAATTTATCCAGCGTGACCTGCTGCTTTACGGTATAGGCGAATTCGCAGCTGATCTTGGTGCCGGTGAAGGTCCACTGGACTTTCACGCTGCCTAGATTTTTGACCAATTCCTCGTTAGTGTTAACCAGTTCGGGCTGTTCGTAGCGGAAGTAGAAGGCGTTTTTGAGGCCCAGGCCAGTAACGCAGTTCTTGCCGTAGAAGGCAGGAATGGTGACGTCTTTGCCGAAGGTGAGTTCGGGCACCATAATGGGCGCGTAGACGTTGTTGGGCCAATCGAAGACGCCGGGGCAATGCGGGAACGGCAGCGTGTCAGCCGAGAGATGGCCGCCGGAGCTGACGAGCGGTATCTGCATCTGAATGCCGCTATCGACATCGCGATAAAGAAAGAGACCTTGTTCTTTGCGGTTACTTTTGTCGAAAATTACGTAGCGGCCGCTGGTGCGCGCGGGTTCAACCTTCGGGCCACCGGCAGGCATCTGGATGGTCTTGGCGAGACGTGACCACTGGCAGAGATAGCGAGCGGCGTCAAAGTTGGCCATGCGCGTGGTGTGCGCATCGTAGGCGGTTCGTTCGGCGTCGCGGAGGTCGAGGAAGCCGTGATCTTGATCTAAGTAGGTCTGGTAGAAAAACATGAACAAACGACGCAGGATGTCGTAGTATTTGATTTTCTGGTCGTCAGCGATCCAGCCGTCGCGTAGGCCCTGAAGGATCAGGCTGATACAGTGCATCTGGCCGTAAGCACCGGCGGCGCGGCCGAAGGCCCAGCCTAGCCCGTCGTTGCGGACGAGGTCGGGCATCATCTTAATGTATTTTTCCGCGTAGGTGCGGAGGGTGGGCAGCTTGCGGTCGCGCACGCCGCTGTTGGCGTGGAGCTGAAGCGAGGAGCGGATGAAAACGAAGCTCATCACGCCGTACAAATTGAAGTTACCACCGAGGCCGGTGGGGGTGGCGTCGTCGAAGAAGCCGGCGGTGCTGGTGGCGGTCATGCGCTCGACCATGCGCTCGATGAGGCGCGAGGTTTCGTCTTTTTTGGAAAGACCGAGGGAGAAACGGGCGACGGCTTTGGCGACGTTGAAGGCCTGCCAGTGGTTGTCGTAGTCTGAGCGGTGGAGGAGGGCTTTATCGATGCGTTCACGGGTCTCGTCGACGAGGCGTTCCCAGACGGGATTACGTTCTTTGGAGGGACCGAAGCAGAGAAGGCCGAGCGCGGCGTAGGCGAGGCCATTTTCAGCTGGGGGCTCGGTGAACATCTGCGCGGTGATGCAGCGAGCGGCGAGGTCGACGATGTCGTAGCCCTTGAGGGTGGTCTCGCCGGTCGCGCGGTAGTATTCGCCGAGGGCGAGTGCGACGTGGCCGGGTTCATCGGCTCGAGAGAGCTCGCCGTTGGCGGGCAGAATGGTGCCGTCAGGCTGAATGGAATCGAGGTTGTGGCCCAACATTGAGCGGGCCATATCGAGACATTGCTCGGAGAAACTATGCATGCGGTGGTTTTTGCGGACTTACTTGGTGACGAAAGGTTGAAGATGCCGAGCCGAGCAAGCGCGCGGCAAGTGCTAAGTTCGTGTGAAGGATTTAGCGGGCGAGGAGTTTGAGGAACTCGGCGTTGGTTTTGGTCTTCGAGAGGCGAGCGATCATGGTATCGGTGGCTTCTTCGATTTTTTGGGCGACGAGAGCGCGGCGGAAAAAATGGATGCCTTCGAGGGTCTTGGCATCGATGAGCAGTTCTTCTTTGCGGGTGCCCGAGGAGGCAATGTTAATGGCAGGCCATAGGCGCATCTCGGCGGCCTTGCGGTCGAGGACGAGCTCCATGTTGCCGGTGCCTTTGAATTCTTGGAAAATAACGTCATCCATGCGGCTGCCGGTCTCAACGAGTACGGAAGCGATGATGGTGAGTGAGCCGGCTTCTTCGGTGTTGCGGGCGGAGGCGAAGAGTTGGCGAGGTTTCTCAAGGGCGCGCACGTCGAGACCTCCCGAGCCGGTGCGGCCGGAGTTGCGGGCGGTGTTGTGCGCGCGGGAGAGGCGGGTGATGGAATCGACAAAGAGTACAACGTGGCGGCCGGTCTCGACGAGGCGACGGGCGCGCTCGATGCACAGATCGGCGATACGAATGTGATTCTCGATTTGTTCGTCGTTGGAAGAGGCCCAGATTTCGGCGGGGACGCTCCGTTTGAAGTCGGTGACTTCTTCGGGGCGTTCATCGACGAGGAGGATCATGACGAGACACTCGGGGTTGTTTTCGAGGACGCCGAGCGCCATGTCGCGCAAGAGGGTGGTCTTGCCGGTGCGGGGTGGGGCGACGATGAGGCCGCGGGTACCTTTGCCGATGGGGCAGAACAGATCGACGGCGCGCGTGGTGAGACGCCCGTCTTTGAGCTCCATCTTAAGTTGTTTGTCGGGCGAGACGGTGGTGAGCGCGGTGAATTCCCATTTCGAGCGACGTTCTTCGAGGGGGATGCCGTCGACGGTCTCGATGAATTTCATCTTCGGATTTGGGAAACGACCTTCCGCCGGATACGCGGAGCCGCCGATCATCATGCCAGGCTTTAGCTTGAAGCGGCGGATGAGCTCTTTGGGGACAAAGGTGTCGCTCGGTCGGCGTTTGCCGTTCTTGGTCATGTCGAGCAATTGGCCGTTGCCGCCGTGGGTGATATCGATGTCGAGCACGCCTTCGACTTGGATTGTGCGATCAAAGTAGGGCACGGGCGCAGGTGCGGCCTGCGCCACGGGAGCGGGAGGCGTTGCGCTGGGGGCGCCGTTGGCCTGAGTGGTGGCCGGCGCGGGTTGCGCGGCAACGGGAGCAGGTGCAGGCGTGGGCGTGGTTGTGGGCACGAAGATCGCAGGAGCCGGAGCGGGCGCTGCGACGGGCGGTGCAGCCACAATCTCAGTAGCCGTTGCGGCAGGTGCGGCCTTGGCGACGGCGGGTGCGGTCACTTCGGCGGGCGTGATGGGCTCCGCAGGCGCAGCTACTTTGGCGCGGGAGGACGTCTTTTTTCTTTGCATAACAGATTCTTAGTGGGAATTCGCGCCGGATGCTTGACGCTTAAAACTCTGGGCTGAATAAGGAGCGCGCTTTTTGTTAGCAGCACATCCTTAAACCCTAAAATCGAACACTATCGTGAGCGACCAGACGATTACCTCAGTTTCCCGGGAACACCGGTCATTCAGGCCCTCGGCCGAGTTCAAAGCCCAAGCAAATCTTGGGAGCGATGCCGCCTATAAGAGGCTGTACGCGGAGTCTGTCAACTCCCCAGAAAAATTCTGGGGAAGGCAGGCCACGGAGCAACTCGTCTGGCGAAAGCCCTTTAAAAAGGTGCTCGATTGGAAACCCCCGCACGCGAAGTGGTTTCTCGGCGGCAAGCTCAACGTTTCCGAAAACTGTCTCGACCGTCACCTCGGTACCGCTCGCGAGAATAAGGCCGCGCTGATTTTCGAAGGTGAACCCGGCGATGTCCGTACGATCACTTATAAGCAGCTTCATTTACACGTGAGCCGTCTGGCGCACATTTTTGAAAATATGGGCGTGGGCGCCGGCGATCGCGTCGCACTTTACTTGCCGATGATTCCTGAGGCCGTGGTCGCGATGCTGGCCTGCGCCCGCGTCGGCGCCATTCACACGGTGATCTTCGGCGGCTTCAGCGCCGAGGCCATCAAAGACCGCATCAACGACTGCAAAGCCAAACTGGTCATCACCGCCGACGGCGGCTGGCGTCGCGGTAAAGTCATCGAGCTCAAAGCCAACGTCGATAAAGCAGTCGAAGGCACACCCACCGTTCAGAGCGTGATCGTCGTCAAGCGTTGCGGTAATCCCGTCACCATGAAGGAAGGTCGCGACATCTGGTGGAAAGATGCATGGGAGGGCGCGCCCAACTCGCATAAAGCTAAAGCCTTCGATTCCGAGCACCCCCTGTTCATTCTTTATACGAGCGGCTCGACCGGCAAACCCAAGGGTGTGCTTCACACCAGCGCCGGCTACTTGCTCGGTGCCAAACTCACCTCGCATTACGTCTTCGATCTGAAAGAAACGGACCGATATTTTTGCTCCGCCGACATCGGCTGGATCACCGGCCATAGTTACGTCGTTTACGGCCTGCTCGCCAACGGCTCGACCGTATTCATGTACGAAGGAGCCCCTAATCAGCCCGAACCTGACCGTTTCTGGCAAATGATTGACCGCCACGCTATCACCATTCTGTACACGGCACCGACTGCCATCCGCGCCTTCATGCGCTGGGGTGACAACTACGTGCTCCGTCACAGCCTAGCTTCTTTACGTCTTCTAGGCTCCGTCGGTGAACCCATCAACCCAGAAGCCTGGATGTGGTATCACAAGATGATCGGAAAAAAACGCTGCCCAATCGTCGATACCTGGTGGCAGACGGAAACTGGGGCGATCATGATCGCCCCGATGCCCGGCGTCACCGCCTGCACGCCTGGCTCGGCCACCAAACCTTTCTTCGGCATTTCTGCTAAAGTCGTCGATGATCAAGGCAAAGAAGTCCCGCGCAATACCGGCGGTAAACTCGCTATCATGAAACCTTGGCCCTCGATGCTCCGCACTCTTTGGGGCGACGACGAGCGCTACAAGAAAGCCTATTGGAGCGAATTCGCCGGCCAGCCCGGCGTGTATTTCACCGGCGACGGCGCTCGTCAGGACAAAGACGGTAACTTCTGGATCGTCGGCCGCATCGACGACGTGCTCAACGTCTCCGGTCACCGCATCGGCACCGCCGAGATCGAGAGCGCACTCGTTTCGCATCCCGCCGTCGCCGAAGCCGCCGCCGTCGGTCGCCCCGACGAACTCAAGGGCCAGGCCCTCGTCGTGTTCGTGACCCTTAAATCCGGCCAAAACGCCACCGAAGAACTCAAAGAAGCTCTTCGCAGTCACGTCGGTCGCGAGATCGGTTCACTCGCCAAACCCGATTCGATCCGCTTCGCCGCGAGCCTGCCTAAGACCCGCAGCGGAAAAATCATGCGTCGCATCCTTAAAGAAATCGCTGCCGGCGGCCAAGTGAAGGGCGACACCACCACCCTGGAAGACTTCAGCGTCGTAGCCGCGCTCCAAGCCGAAGATTGAGGTGTTTTTTAGCTAAAACCCCCGCCTCCTAAAACGGCCGACATCCTCCGATGTCGGCCGTTTTTTTGAAAATGAAACGCCACACCACTTTCCGTTTGCGACCCATCGCCCGCACGCTCTTTCTGGATGGACCCATGAAGTCCGCCCGCCGAGCGCCCCACCGCTCGCCCGCATTTTCCCTGATCGAGCTCCTCACCGTCATCGCGGTCGTTGGGATACTTTTCGGCATCACGCTCGGGCTTGTGCAAGGGGTGAAACGTCGTGAAACCACCGCCCGCGCTAAAGCTGAACTCACGCACCTCGCACAGGCGCTTGAGGACTACAAGCGCCACTACGGTGATTATCCACAGACGGGTATCGCGGCCCATGCTACGCCGGCCGTGAGCGCGGTCATCGGCTCGACGCCCGCCGAGGCTTTGTTTTTTAACGCCCTCACGGGCGTTTTCGGGCCTAGTCGCTTTTCCGCCGCCGATCGTCTCAACGGCCCCTGTTTTGTCGACCTCACTCGCCTCACGCCAGAGGTCGTAATTGCCGCCGCCACCTTTGGTGTGCCTGCGGGTAACCCGCCGCGAAAAACCCTCGTGGCTAACTCCTTTCTCGATCCTTGGGGTCGGCGTTACCAATATTATTACCGCCCCGCTGCGCCGGTAAATGCCAACGGCGTCGCCTCCGGTACCAACTCTTGGCAAGCCGGCTCGTATGTTCTTTATTCCGTCGGTCCCGATGGACTCGAAGCCACCACGCCGAACCGGACCACCGGTCTGTACGCCGGTACTGCCCAGACCACTGGCACCAACGCTGATAACATTTACGCTGATAAAATCCAATGAGCCGCCCCCAACTAATGCATAGCGCTTCGTCGCGTCGTACGAACCCCCGTTTCGCCGCGCGCGGATTTTCCCTGATCGAACTCCTCACGGTCATCGCGATCATTGGCATCCTCGCCGCGATCATCGTCCCCACCGCTGGCGGCGCCCGCAACGCCGCGAAAAAAGCCAAGACCCGATCTCAGTTCAGTTCGTGGAGTTCGGCCTTTGAAACCTTCCGCCAGGAATACGGCACGTACCCGCAACTCTATCCGCAGGGCGCGCAAAAACTCGTTAATCAAAACGCCGTCGCCAACGCCACGGGCGCTGCTACGCACCATTTTCACGACTTGCTCGCCGGCGTGCGCCGCGATGGCTCCGCGCTCACCGGTGCCATCACCGGCACGCCGATTCCGCCCCTCGGCCAAAACACACGGCGCATTCGTTTTTACGCCTTCACCGATCAAGACTTCATCACCGCCGCTGATGTCACCGCCGGCAACGGCGTCGCCGCGCAGCAGTATTTTATTCGCGACGCATTCTATAATACTTCCATCGCCGTCGTCACCGACGCCAATCTCAACGGCGTCATCAATGGCTCCGACTCAACAGGCGGTTTCCCGGCCGTCACCGTCGCTGACGGCACGATCACGATTCGCCCGACTACGATCAGTGGCATCACCACCGCGACCACAGGCGGTATTCACGCTGGGGTGATTTTTTACAGCGCGCCGCCCAAGGCGACCACCGAGGCCGATCTCATTATGAGTTGGAAATAACGTCGCGTGACTGTGTTGCTTAGTGATCATAATTTTTTTGCCACCATGGCCCCTCGCTTGCGCCGAGCTTTTACGTTAGTTGAGCTGATGATCGTCATCGGACTGATTGCGCTTTTGCTAGGCGCTGTCGGTCTTTCGCTCAGCGGCCCCGGCGTCTCGACGCTCGCCAGCGCGCAAAATACGTTAGCTTCGCTCGTAGCCACCGCCCGCGCGCAAGCCGCCGTCAAGCAAACTGAAACGCGCATCCTCATTTACGGCACTCGTCCGCCCGCAGGCGATTCCGGAAAATTTCTCCGCTACTTGCGCGTTGTTACCGCGGATACGCCCGGTGTCACCGGCGCCGGTGCTCGTTGGACTCCGGTTGGAACGCCGGTATCGTTGCCTAGCGGTATTTGTATCGTCCCCACTACGACATCCGGCCTGCTGGCCACCGGAGTTGTCTGGCCAGCCAATCCTGCACCCGTTTCGACCTTTCTCGCCGCCGCTGCTGCGCGTTACACTATCGCTGGTGATCCCGCGACCAGCGCGGCCGATACTTATTACGCGCTGCAATTCACGCCCGACGGCGTCATCACGCCGGTTGCCGCTAAACTCGCCGTTGCGACCACCACCGTGACCAACGGCCTCCCGCAATTCACCAATGCAGGCGCAGTCCGTGGGCTGTCGTTCCGTACTTCAGGTGCCGTCACGCGCGTGAACGAACCTGGTAGTTTCTAATTGATAAGTCATGCGCTCCACATCTTTCCCCAGAGCCTGCCGCGCATTCAGCCTTATTGAGGTCGTGGTCGCCATTGGCGTTTTTGCCGTGGGGATGGTGGCGGTCGTGGCGCTCTTTGCGCCTGTAGCCCGCTCGGTTGCGAGCTCAAGTGACGCCGAGGCCGCAGCCACACTCGCCGAGCGTCTACGCGACGAACTGACGCGTCGCGCTACGGTGGCGGGCTCTTTTGCGCCGATCGTGGCTTTGTTTAAAAACACTGCCGCCAACGGTAGCCACGAGGTCACCGCCGCCGACAACGCTTCAAGCGCGGCCACCGATCCGCGCCGTGACACGCGTCTGCTCTTTGCCAGTCGCGATGGATCCAAGATCGGTGCCTATACGGATACGGCGGTTTGGGGAACCGGGCAGGTCAACGACGCCGAAAAATATTTCGAGATCACCCTAATCCGTCTTGATGCCCTTTCGCCCAACACCACCGTGGCCGACGCTTCGTCGCCGACGCTCGCCTACACGGCACGCATTCGTTGGCCGGCCTTTGTTCCTGACAATGCGCCAGCGAACGCCCGTCGCGCACTTCCCGCGGGGTTTAACGCCACCGCTGCCGTCGTCTTTGATCGCAGCCAACTTCAGACATTTCACGTCGCTGGGAGCATCACCCGCTGATGAACGCAGCCCCTTCAAACTCCACG